>JAZFUH010000115.1:0-10535 GCA_036447125.1 Acidimicrobiia bacterium
CCCTGAAACAGAAATCCCTCGGTAGCCGGTTCGCTGTAGCCTGCGAGATATGGATCAGACCCGCTTTGCGGCCCGGCGCGCCGCTTTCATGGAACAGCTTGGCGATACGATCGCGATCATCCCTGCTGGGAACCTTCAGACTCGCAACGACGACGTCAAGCATGCCTTCAGACAGAATTCGGACTTCTTCTTCCTCACAGGGTTCCCTGAGCCAGACTCGGTCGCCGTGTTCGACCCTGCACATGACACGGAGCAGTTCACGCTCTTTGTGAGACCTCGTGATCCCGAGTTGGAGGCATGGAACGGTCGTCGAACAGGCACACAAGGAGCAATCGAGCGATTCGGTGCAGACGCAGCGCACAACCTCGACGAACTCGATGGATGGCTGAAGAAGCGATTCATAGGGCGTGCATCCATCGGCTACTCCGCTACCGGTCCCGCTGACGGGCGAACGCTCGCAGCGTATGCCGCGGCCCAGGCCCACGCACGGCGCGCAGGTGTCACGACGCCAGATCGAATCGTTGACACTGGAGCAATCCTCCATGAGATGCGGCTCCACAAGTCAGCTGAAGAGATCGAAGCGCTTCGCGAGGCCTGCCGTATCAGCGCAGTCGCACACACAGAGGCGATGCGGTTCACTCGCCCCGGGATGGATGAACGCCGGGTGCAGGCAGCCATCGAGTACGTGTTCATGGTCATGGGATCGGAACGCATCGGATACGGAAGCATCGTTGCCGGCGGCGAGAACGCGACGATCCTGCATTACGTTGAGAACGACCAGCAGCTCGACAATGGCGACCTTCTGCTGATCGATGCGGGGGCCGAGTACCGGCATCTCACAGCTGACGTCACGCGAACATTCCCTGTCAACGGAAAGTTCACTGCCCCACAGCGGGCGCTGTATGACTTGGTGCTCGACGCCGAACAACAGGTCATCGAGATGTGCGCTCCCGGACTCCCCTATTCGGACATGCACGAGCGAGCCGTCGAGATCCTCTCCCACGGGATGGTCGACCTCGGCCTGTTGCCCGGGACAGGCGAAGAGGCAGTCGCAAAGGGTTGGTACAGGCAGTACTTCTTCCACGGAACCGGCCACTGGCTCGGCATCGATGTTCACGACGCCGGGGCGTACAAGATCGACGGTACCGGCCGCAAACTCAAGCCTTCGATGGCCTTCACGGTCGAACCCGGCATCTACATCGCACCTCACAAATCATCTGTGTCTCTGTCGAACGCGCCATATGATCCCGAAGAAGTCGCGCAGCTCTCATATGAGATCGGTGCGGCTGCCGCGAAAGCTGAGCTGGCTGGTCGCACCGAGGAAGCCGGATCGGTCGACTTCGATGTACCGCCTGAGTTCCTGGGCATCGGTGTGCGCATCGAGGATGACATCCTCATCACTGCGGACGGATACGAGAACATGAGCGTAGGTGCACCTGTCGATCCCAAGGAGATCGAGGCGGTGTGTGCCGAGGAGTCCGAGCTGCCACTCTTTGGCTGACGCTTCGCCGACCTGGGGGGCTATTTCGGCGACAATACAGCTGGCCTCGCTCCGGCCCGGAACCCTGGGTTGGCGGTCTTCTTCCGCAGCTCAGTTGTCTGCGGTCATCTGACGACGCAGTTCCGCAATCGTGCTCGACGCTGTCCCGGGCTCGATTCCAAGACGCGGGAGCTTTGCAGACTTTCGGCTGTAGCGGCTCTCCACGGCTTTCTGATACTCGGCGTCACCTTCGTCGCATTCATCTGGCTCGGCCGGAGCCTGAGCGGATGACGAGTGGTCGACACCGGATGGTTGGGTGAACGCCTCCGGAATCTCTGGCTGCGCTTCGATGACGAGCTCACCAGCTGGCGTGTCGCGCAGAGACCGAGTTGCATCCAGTGCCCGCGCAGCTTCCTGTCTGATCGCTTCGAGCGAGTCGTCCTCGGGTGACGGGGACTGCTGCACAGCGTCAATTCGGTCTCGTAGAGAGCTGCCGTTGTCGATGCGGTCCCTTGGGAAGACATCGACCTGTGGGTCCCGTCCCACGGTGGGAGAGGCTGGGTCCGGTTCGGGATCGGTCATCGTCCTGGATGGTTCGGCCGTCTGCGGAGTCGACCCCTCCAATTCAGATCGACTGTCCTTCAGCGCCCGATTGTCGAGGTTGAGCCGCTCGATTTCGGCCTTGAGCTCTTCAACGAAAGCGAGTTCAGATTCGAGTTGCTCAATACGCTCATTCGACATCCCTGCGGCATTCTCAGCCTCGCCACGAAGCCCCTCGATCTCGCCTCGCAACTCCTCAACAATCCCGACCTGAGCCTCCAACGCCTCGGCAGCCCCGTTCGTCGCCTTGGTCTCATCATCGGCATCGGCGCGAAGACGATCAATCTCCGTCTTCAATTCCTCGCTCGACACAAGCTCTGCTTCAAGGTGCTCGATCAGCTCAACCGAGTCAGCGGCAGCACTCTCAGCCTCGCCACGAAGCCCCTCGATCTCGCCTCGCAACTCCTCAGTAATCCCAACCTGAGCCTCAAGAGCCTCAACAGACTCACTCGAAGCGTCATGTTCGCTCTCAGCCTCGGCACGGAGACGCTCATTTTCAACCCTGAGCTCCTCAGCAGAAGCAAGCTCAGACTCAAGAACCTCTATGCGGTCACTCGACACCCCGGCAGCACTCTCAGCCTCGCCACGAAGCCCCTCAATCTTGCCCTGCAAATCCTCAACGAACGCAACCTGAGCCTCAAGAGCCTCAACAGTCTCACTCGAAGCCGCATGCTCTCGCTCAGCCTCGGCACGGAGACGCTCATTTTCAGCCTTGAGCTCCTCAACCGAGACCGCCATGATCTCGAGTTCTTCGATTCTCGCCTCGGCTGCTGCAGCCTCGCCCTCTGCCCGGGCGCGGATTCCTGCGGACTCTTGCTGGGCTTGCTCGACGAGATTGAAAGCGGTCTCTTCAGCATCTGCGAGCTCTTCTGCCTGCTCCTTCGCAGAGTCGAGAATGAACCGTGCCTGGTCCTGGATCGAGGACGACTCGATGCGGATGAGCTCTGCCTCGTCTCGAGCGGTTTGCAGGATCCTCTCGGCTTCCTCTCTTGCTGCTTTGGAGGCAGACGATCGAATCTCTGCTTCCTCGAGCTCAGCTGCAATGGCATCGCGAGACTCTGCGGCCTCAAGATTCGCTGTCTCGAGAATCATCCGCGCCTTTCTCTTGGCATCGTCAACCTGTTCGATCTGTTCACGCGCCGCGGCAGCTTGCTCGCGCATCCGTGCAACATCAGCCATTGCGGCTGAGCGGAGTTCAGATGTCTCCTGACGAATCGAATCGAGTTCGGCTAGAGCAGTCTTGGTCTGTTCCTTGAGCTCAGCTCGCTGTTTCACCACGTCCTCCGCCTGAGCGGCGGCGTCGTCCCGAATCTTCTCCGCATCTTCGGTGAGTTCTGCGGCGATCGATCGGGCTGCGGCGAGTTCCTCATCTGCCTCGGCAGCCTTCGCGTCGGCCTCTTTGAGTCTCGACTCTGCA
This sequence comes from Acidimicrobiia bacterium, assembly GCA_036447125.1. Lineage (GTDB taxonomy): Bacteria > Actinomycetota > Acidimicrobiia > Spongiisociales > UBA5794 > B3-G11. The sequence continues at coordinate 3,498 of JAZFUH010000115.1, forward strand.
GCGACGAGCTTCTCCTGCGCGTCGACCGCTACAGCATCGCTCGAGGCAAGCCGCTGCTCTGCAAGCTTCAGCTTTTCGTTCGCGTCGGAGTGAATCTTGAGTACTTCCTCGTGGGCTGCGGCCTTGTGGGCCTGGCGATCCGACTCTGCACGATCCGTGGCCTTCTTTGCGGCGATGATTTTGAGCTGCAGGTCCGACATCGTCTCAGATATTTCGGATCGAGCAGCCGCCGTTGCTTCCTCCGCCTCTCGGACAGCATCTCCTATCAGCGCGGCAGCGTCTTCCCGAGCAGCCGTGGATAGCTCTGCGATTGAGCGCTCAGCTTCGGTCTTCAATTCGGCGACTTCGACTGTTGCAGCGGCCCTCAACGCATTGACCTCTTCCGCGACCGCCCTCTCGAGATCCTCGGCAACTTGCTCAGCCGCTGACCTGATCTGTTCGGCCTCGCGGCGAAGCCTCTCAACCTCGTCTTCGGCCTCGGATCGGAAGGTGCTCGCATCGCTCATCAGGATCTGAGTCGCATGTTTGGTCTCGACGCGGAGCTGATCGGCCTCCTCCTTGGCCTTGGCGAGGAATACTTCCGCTTCATCCTTCTTGCGATTGGCCTCTTCGCGGAACTCCTGGGCCTCTTCCCTGAGCGCCTCTGCGCCGTCCTGTGCCGTCTTGAGCGTTTCGGCTGCGACCTGCTCGGCCTCGGTGGCCATCGCCTTCAGATTCTCCAGCTCTGCCTCGCGGAATACGATCTCAGCGATTCGTTTTTCAGCAGCCCGCTCAGCCTCATCGAGAAGGCCCAGGGCCTGCTGTTTCACTTCTTCGGCGTCCACGCGCGCCTCGTCTCTGAGGGTCTGCGCCTCCTCCGTGAGGACCACCGCAGCGGCTTCCGCCCGCTTCGTCACTTCGTCCATCTGGGTCTGCGCCTCGGAGACCAGGTATTCGACTCGTTTCGTCGCCTGTTCGTCGGCAGTCTGGACGGATTGCTCGGCGGCTGCCTCCGCCATGATGAGCATTTCCTGGATGCGCTCCTCGGCCTCGCCGATGGTCACCTTCGCGGTCGATCGCGCCCCCTCCACCTCAAGGTAAGCGGCGGCCACGAGCGCCTCGGCTTCAGTTCGTATCTTGTCGGCAGCGGCCTCGGCATCAGCGAGCATCTCCATCGACTGCTCTTCCACCCGTCGTAACGTGCCCACAGGATCGATCTCAACGCCCTTCTCTGACGCAGTGATCTGTGTCTCAGCGATCAGGGCCTCGATCTCGTTGCGGACCCTCTCGCGCTCCGCTGTGAGCTCCTCAAGCCTTCGCTCGGCCTCATCGGCATCCGCGCGCATTCCGGCGGTCTCCCTCTGGGCATCCTCAATGATGGCGGCGGCCTCTTGTTTCGCAGCATCCAGGTCCTGGGGAATGTCGCTCTCCGCGATGCCAACGCCATCAAGAATCGCATCGGCCCGCACCTTGGCCTCATTCTCGATCTCGGCTGCTTGACTCCGGGCACGTTCGAGAATTCGGTCCTTCGCCTCGAATACGGCACCGATCGCTGCATCAACAGATTGACGCTCGGCGTCCTTCGCCCTTTGCGCATCGAATTCTGCCTTCTGGAGGCGGAGCTTGGCCTCGTGCGCCCACTCCTCGAGATCACGAAAGTTGGTCTCGAGATCACCAAGGAACGCACGCACTTCCCGCTTGTCATATCCCTTTCGGGATGTGGAAAATTCGCGCTCATCAATGGAGATCGGGAGGTCAGGATTCTTTGTGGTCACGGGTCGTCCGTTTCTGTACTCCTCTAGGTTTCGGCCTTGATGGCGCAAGGCTTTACCGGTTTGGGAACCACTTCCCCCAATGACGACCTCTCCACGGGTCTCTCAGTCGGATTCAGATCCGATCATCGGGATCTCAAGCCATGACCGAAGTGACTCTCCGACCTGATTCGCCCTTGCAGACAGGGACTCTTCCGCTGTCTGCCATGCGCCATCGGACGGAAACGGAGTAGTGAGATCCACATAGATCTTCAGCTTCGGTTCGGTGCCTGATGGTCTCGCAAGCACCCGACCCACATCACCAAGATCAAGCTCGATGAGGTTCGTGGCGCCGAGGTAACCCGGGCGCTCGTCGACACCGACCAAGAAATCGGTGACAGACTCAACGGTGATACCCGCGATTGACGCGGGTGGATCGGATCTCAGCCCTGCCATCGCTTCGGCAATGTCTTCGTCCCCCATCAATCCCTCTCTCCTGATCGAAACCTGGGTTGACACCCATATGCCATATTTTCGGTACAAGTCACCAAGGCGATCCAACACGATCGACCCATCGGCAGCAGCCTCGGCCGCAAGTGTTGCAAAGGCAACTGCCGCCGAGATTCCATCCTTGTCCCTGACGGTCGTGCCGACGGAGTATCCAAGCGCCTCCTCGAATCCGAGGGCGAGGCTCCCCGATCCCTCGTGCTCGAGCTCGAGCGCTGCATTCCATATCCACTTGAAGCCTGTCAGGGACTGATGCCAAGTTGCGCCATGAGCAGTGGCGATGTCGCCGAGCATCGGTGTCGAAACAATCGAATTGATCACAGTTCGCGCGTTGGACCCGCCGTGACCAAGCAGGTACTCGGCGAGGAGGCAACCGATCTGATTGCCCGTCAGCTGTCTCCATACCCCTCCCGGCATCGGAACAGACACGGCAAGCCTGTCAGTGTCGGGGTCGTTTGCGAGCACAAGGTCGGCGTCGAGTGCCTCGGCGAGCTCGTGAGCCAGATCGAGAGCGCCGGGCTCCTCAGGATTCGGAAACGACACTGTGGGGAAGGTGCCGTCCGGTGCGAACTGTCTGGCAACAGGATGCACCTGCTTGAAACCGAACCGTGCAAGCGCAGACGTGACGGATCTCCCTCCGACACCATGCATTGCGGTATAGACGATTGAGATCGACCGATCCCCTGTCACTGCAGGCAGCGATGCCGCGACCGCGACCAGGTAGTCCTCGAAGAGTTCTGGACCTATCGCTGCAACGGCCGGATCAGCGTATGGGTCCGCGGTGCGTGGAACCTGGTTCGCCGCACCAACCGCTGTGATCTGTTCCGCGATATCGAAGTCCGTGGGTGGGATGATCTGCGCACCGTTTTCTGCATACACCTTGTAGCCATTGTCTGCCGGCGGATTGTGTGATGCCGTGATGACGATGGATGCGCATGCGTCCATGGTCAGTCCCGCAAAGGCAACCAGTGGCGTCGGGGTTGGATCTGTGAAGTACCGCACTGCAAACCCGGCTGCGGCGAGTACTCCGATCGTGTCATCCATGAACGACTTCGACGAGGGGCGCGCATCGCGGCCTATCGCAACAACTCGGTCACTCGGGTCTGTTGTCGCGACCAGGTAGGCCGCCAGTCCGGCCGTCGTGCGTATGACCGTCGCCCGGTTCATTCGATTCGAACCGCCCTCCACGACACCTCTAAGACCTGCAGTGCCGAATGCGAGGCTGCCGTTCATGCGATCCTCGAGTTCTCCGAGGGCACCAGCTTCAAGAAGTCCGGTCAGCTCAGCTCTGGTGGCAGGGTCAGGATCGCCACCAATCCAGGCACGGGTTGTTGCAAGAATATCGCTCATACCGGCAGGCTACAGGTGTAGGGAAACACGCACAGCACGATGTCTCGCACGGCCGCGGCGTACCTACCCTCAAGGGTGATGACAACACAACTTGGACCTGCATACCGAGCCGAGACGCTTCAGGAACTCAATGGGAGCTCTTTCGACGTGGTTGTGATCGGTGGAGGTATCACAGGGGTAGGTTGCGCGTTGGACGCAGCTTCACGCGGTCTGTCCGTGGCTCTGATCGAGCAGCGTGACCTCGGATCTGGCACCTCGAGCCGCTCATCGAAGCTGATCCACGGGGGACTCCGATACCTCGAGCAACTTGACTTCAAGCTCGTTCGTGAAGCATTGCGTGAGCGGGGTCTCCTCCTCCAGTCCATCGCGCCTCATCTTGTCCGGCCCATCCCTTTTGTCTACCCGATCAGACACCGGATCTGGGAACGTGCCTATATGACTGCCGGCATCGCTCTCTATGACGCCCTTGCCAAACTCGGCCACAGCACACTTCCCCGCCAGTGGCACCTGAGCAGGAAGAGTCTCAAACGCATATTCCCCGGCATCAAGGCCGATGAGTTCGTCGGCGGCATCCGGTACTACGACGCAGCTACCGACGATGCGAGGCTCGTGGTCGCGATTGCTCGGACCGCTGCCAGCCACGGAGCGAGGATCCTTACGAGCGCGAGAGTCACGGGCCTGTCCAGAGATGACACCGGCCGGGTCGACGCTGTTGAGGCGACCTGTCTCGAATCTGGCAAGAAACTCAGGATCGGCGCGTCCATCGTCATCAATGCAACAGGGGTGTGGACGGACGCAACGGAGATGCTTGTTGGTGACGCCGAGACCGAGGTCACCGCATCAAAGGGAATTCATATAGTTGTTGCCAGGGAGGCAATCGATTCAACGGTTGGATTCATCACAAAGACGAAGACGAGCGTGCTCTTTCTTGTCCCGCATGGCGACTTCTGGATCATCGGCACCACAGACACTCCATGGGACCTCGACCTTGCCCATCCGGCAGCGAGCGAGAGCGATATCGACTATGTCCTCGAGGAGGCGAACCGCGTCCTCGAGCGCCAACTGACTCACGATGATGTGGTCGGCGTGTTTGCGGGATTGCGACCACTGGTCACAGGAAACGCTGAATCGACTGCGAAGCTTTCGCGGGAGCACAGCATCACCGAACCTGTCCCCGGACTCATAACGATCGCGGGCGGCAAGCTCACGACCTATCGCGTCATGGCCGAGGACACCGTTGACCATGCGTGTGCGACAGCCGGCATCGATGCCGGGCCGACCAAGACCCATCAGATCGCTCTTGTTGGAGCAACCGGGTACTCCTCGATGAACCGAAACCGGAAGGATCTCGCAAGCCGCTACGAACTCGAGGACGGTGAGATCAAGCGCCTGCTAAACCGCTATGGCAGTGAGACGACAGACATCTTGGACCTTGCAGCATCAGACGCCTTGCTTGCAAAGCAGGTGCCATCCGGCCCATACCTCGGCGCTGAGGTTCGGTTCGCCGTCGAGCACGAAGCTGCGCTCCATCTCGATGATGTCCTGACACGAAGAACGCGTCTCTCAATCGAATGCCGGGACCGCGGAACCGAAGCCGCAGAGTTCGTGGCATCGATCATGGCGCCACTTCTCGGCTGGGATGAAGCGGCGGTGGCAAGAGAACTCGACCATTACGAGAAACGGGCCGAAGCTGAGCGAGAGTCCCAGACAATGCCTGACGACCGAACCGCTGACGCTGCCCGTCTCGGAGCGGCCGACATCCGCACGCTCGGTGGCTAGCGTCCTGTGCGCTCGAGAAACGCCTCGTAGACCTCCCCGCCCTTTCGGCGTTCGTAGTCGTACACAACCCACGTCTTGGCCATGTGGTCGTGCCATGCCTGACGTTCGTCGTCAATGACGACCCACGCATAGCCAACCCAGAACGCGATGGCGGAGAGCCCATATCCAACGAGTCGAATCATCGAATGCCAAAGCGTCGGTGGTTGACCGTCCGCTCCGATCACTTTGAGACCCATGAACCACTTTCCAATGGTCCTGCCGGTCAGAGCCCAGAACATCACGAAGTACAAGGCAATGATCCAAGGGATGAGGAATACATAGATCGTTGAAACGTCGATGTTCAGCTCAAGACCCATGCGATCGAAAATGGTGTCGACCAACACGGCCAGCCAGCCACCAAGGGAGAGAATCGCGGCGACTATCGCAAGATCCACGACATACGCAAGAAGCCTCGTTACGAATCCCGCCGTCCTGCCCTGCAGAATGTGATAGTCCCCTCCCTTGCTCATGAAGGCTCGGCCGCAGGCACCGGCGGAAGCGGGCGGCTCTCGCGTCCAAGCAGCCTTCGGAAGATCCCCTCGGTCAGACCGTCCGCAGCTGCACCGGTCTCCCTGATCTCCTGCACCGCAGCACCTGTGATGCCGATTGTCTGTTCACGAACGAGCTCGCCAAGCTCATCAGATTCAGCGAGATAACCAACGATCCCATCGACAGAGCGCTCAAAGGCCTGGACCGAGAGAACGCGACCCCTGGTGTACTCGGCCGCACCGACATTTGAGAGGCGGTCCAACTCCTGCACCAATGCCCGGCGCGCTGGTTCCATCAGTGACGACACGACACCTGCAATTCCGGTTGCTTCGGCCACCACTGTGGCCGTGTCATGGAGAACCCCGAAGAGTTGAGTCATGGGGTACGCCATCCGTTGTGCGCTGGAACGAGCAGAGCTGACTTGCTCCGGAAATTCCGAAACCCATCCGATGAAGGCCATGGCGACAGGGTTCGTGGCGATGGGAACGGCCTCAACAGAGTCGGGATCACGGTCGGCAGATTCGAGCTCTGTGGTGAGAGCCTTCAAACGATCGATGCCCTCACCCACGCCACCCGAAATGATGCGAACAAGGGTCTTGTGGAGATCGACGTCGCGCGGTTCGCTCTCCTCGATAATTGGGGGACCACCTGTCATGACGCAACGATAACCGCTGTCCGGTCGGCCCGGATGGGATGGTCACCACGCCCGGCGCGCAGATATACTCCCCTGACCGTAGCCGGTCCTGTTCTGTACAATGTTGGCTCCCTGCCCCCATCGTCCAGAGGCCTAGGACTCCGCCCTTTCAAGGCGGCAACGGGGATTCGAATTCCCCTGGGGGCACATCGTGGGGGCGTGGTGAAGTCTGGAGTTCACGCCGGCCTGTCAAGCCGGAGGTCGCGGGTTCAAATCCCGTCGCTCCCGCCAGATCCCGGACTCGCTCGGACCGCAAGGTTCGGGCGGTTCCATGGTCAGGTAGCTCAGCTGGTAGAGCACCGGTCTGAAAAACCGGGGGTCGGCAGTTCAACTCTGCCCCTGACCACCAACCTGAAACCCTTGCTACAGCAGGGGTTTCAGCGTTCGCAATGATCCCGCCACAGACGCAGGGCGACATCGTGGCCCATGGGGTGGCAGCTTGTGTTCCAC
>JAZFUH010000116.1:0-3270 GCA_036447125.1 Acidimicrobiia bacterium
CGAACCCTGGGTACGCGATTTCAGTCGTTCCAGTAGCGCTGCTCTTTGAACGGGTCTCCGTACATGTGGTAACCGTTCTGTTCCCAGAAGCCTGGACGGTCCTCTGACATGACCGTGAAGCCGCGGACCCACTTGACCGACTTCCAGAAGTGGAGGTGCGGCACAACGAGCCTCATCGGATATCCATGTTCGGGCGCCAGCGGCTCACCCTCATACATGTCCGCGAACAGGTTCTTCCCAGCCAGGAAATCCTCGATCGGGAGATTCGCCGCATAGCCGTGATATGCCTTTACGAGTACATGGGTGGCGTTGGGGGATGCGTCGATCTGATCCCAGATGTCGCGCACAGGGATCCCGCTCCACGTGGTGTCGAATTTGGACCACTTCGTGACACAGTGGATATCGGTCGTCATCTCCGACGTCGGAATCGCCTGCATCTCGTTCCACGTCCATCGCTTCGGAGAACCGACGAGACCATCGATCTCGAAGTCCCACGAGGAGAGATCGACAGCAGGCACGGATCCAGCGTGGAGCACAGGGAAGCGGTCCGTGTGGTATTGACCGGGAGGGAGCCGATCCGGATCGATGCCACGACGCTCGAGTTCCCTGCGGTTTCGATCGAAGAAGGACATGGGTGCGAGCGTAACCGCTCGCGGAAGCGACAGATGACAGGCTGAAGAAGTTCACAGTTCACAGTTCACAGTCAGCACCCTCCGAACCGAAAGCGAGCACCAGCGAGCGAACCGAAAGCGGAGCCGCAGGCGAAGCGAACCTTTCTTCGTGGAACACAATGCGAGAACCGCTCGTTGAACCGATAGACAGCGCCGCCACCTACCGTCATGAAAATGAAACGCATTCCCTCCCGTCAGATACTCTTCACACTCATCGCAGGGATCGCGATCGTCGCAACAGCGTGTTCTTCGTCAAGCGCGACAGAGACTCCCGGCGCAGTGGCCGCACAGGATCTTGAGATTGCTCCATCGTTCTCCGTTCCGACAAGCGAAGGCGTGTTCTCCCTGGCCGAGCACATCGCAAGCGACGGTCGGCCGATATTCCTCAACCTCTGGGCATCATGGTGCTTCCCATGCCGCGAAGAGATGCCGGCGATCGACCGAATAGCCAAGGCATTTCCCGGAATCATGTTCATTGGCATCTCGGTGAAGGAGTCATCACGCTCAGACGCGGAAGACTTCGCCGAGGAGATCGGCGTGACCTACCTTCTCGGTTTCGATGATGACGACGAGGTCGACTCAGCCTATAGGCCGTTCGGTCTACCTGCTTCCTACATCATTTCTTCTGATGGTGTGATCCTCGAACGCATCATCGGCAGGGTCACCGAGGAAGACCTGGCCAACAAGTTCGTGGAGCACTTCGACCTCTAACGCTCCACGAATCCAGCGCTCAGCCTTCGACCGTCCAGCATCGGACGTCACCGAACCTGTCTGCTCCGCGTCCGTGCACCATTAGCTTCCGGAGTTCGACCGACCACGAACGATCGCTGACACACATGGACACATCGGAGAGAGAGGCAACGTGGACTCAGGGAGTGCGTGCGGTTTCACCGATTCTTCTCGGCGTCATTCCGTTTGGGCTGATCTTCGGTGCCACTGCCGCAAACGCTGACGTACCGATCCTCGCGGCATGGGCATCGTCATTCATCGTGTTCGCCGGCGCAAGCCAGATTGCCCTTGTCGAGGTGATGGACGGTGGGGGAGCTCCCGTCGTTGCAGTGATCACCGCGGTCGTCATCAATGCACGGATGCTCATGTACTCGGCAGATACAGGCAGATATACAGCGAGCGAAACACTGCCACTGAAAATCGGTGCCGCCTACCTGCTCACCGACGAGGCATACCTCGTGACCGCTCATCGATTCCCCACGCCGGCACGGACGAACGGCTATATCCGCTTCTACATGGCAGCGGCGCTGACGCTTTGGACCACGTGGCAGATCACCACGACCACGGGCCTGCTACTCGGCTCTGCGATTCCCTCCTCCTGGTCATTCGAGTTCGCTATTCCGCTCACCTTCATGGCGCTGCTTGTCCTTGCCGTCAAGGACAAACCCGGACTACTCGCAGCCATCGTCGGCGGCGGAGTCGCGGTTGGCGCCATCGCCCTGCCATATCACCTGGGTCTGCTCGTCGGCACTGCAGCCGGCATCACTGCCGGCATGTTGTCCGAAAAGAGGCTCCGATGACGATGTGGATCGTCGTCATCGCCGCCGGCATAGCGACGTTTGCGATGAGGTTCGTGTTCATCGGGCTGTTCGGGAAGATCGAGGTTCCGCCGACGCTTGAACGCGGACTGCGGTACATCGCTCCCGCCGTTCTTGCTGCTCTCACACTTCCTGGTGTGGTAGCCGCCGGAGGGACATTCGATCCTTGGAACGCGTTCGTGCCTGCCGCGATCATCGGTGGCATCGCAGCCTGGGCCACCGGGAGCATTGCCGCAGCGATCGTGATCGGACTACCGGCCTTGTGGCTGCTGCAATGGCTCATCTGACGGCAACATTCGGAATCCGAGGACCGAGGTCTGACAAACCTGAACCGTAAACCGCCTCAGCGGCCCTTCCATTTCGGCTCGCGCTTCTCGAGGAATGCCTGAACCCCTTCCGCTGCATCCTCCGTGAAGGACACGGCCGTCAGTCCGATATGGAGATGGTCCAGCGCCGTGTCGAAGTCCATCCCCTCCATGGCATAGAAAGACGACTTGCCGAGAGCCAGCGCGGCGGGCGATTTGCCGCGGAGCTGGTCGACAATCTCACCAACCGCTGCATCGAGATCATCGGCAGGTACCACGCGCGTCACGATTCCGAGTGCATGCGCCTCAGAAGCATCGATCACCTTGCCGAGAAGCATCATCTCAAGGAGCTGCTTGCGAGGCACAAGGGGCAGGAGCACCGTCGAGATCATCATTGGCCATAGCCCAAGGTTGATCTCAGGTGTTCCGAACGTCGCGGTCTCAGACGCGATAGTGATGTCACACGCTGCAGCGACTCCGAACCCTCCCCCGAGAGCGACACCATTGATCCGACCGATGATCGGCTTCGGATTCGTACGCATTGCGCGGAACAGATCAGCAAGAACACCCCTCGAATGGTGATCCGGCAGTGGTGAATCCACAAAACCCCCGGAGAGGTCGCCTCCTGCCGAGAAGGCGCGGTCTCCCGCACCGGTGAGAACGATCACACATACCTCATCATCTGAGCCGGCAAGACGCATCGCGTCGGTGAGTTCGCCCATCGTCTCGATGGACAAAGGATTCCGC
>JAZFUH010000117.1:0-3044 GCA_036447125.1 Acidimicrobiia bacterium
GAGAGTGGGGCGAACACGTCGCTGAAACGACCGATTGGAGTTCGCGCGATCGAACAGATCACAGGGTTCATGGCGTCCTCATCTGTTGGCGATGCACAGATGGTAATCGGCAGTCGGCAGCGGCCAGTCGTCACACCTCACGCCGGGATGGGGAGGCGGTCTTGCTCGGGTCCTTCGGGCTGGTCGGCGCGAGGTGTCTTGCCGAGCGACCGGATCGGATCCATCGGCTCTGATGGATCGGTTTGGGTCGCACTGCAGCCGCGAGTCTCTCCTCGTTCTCGATCGATGCGACCACAGCGGCGATAGCAGCCGTCTCCTCAGGTCCGGCTCCGCCTGTGATCTCGATATTCTCAGCCATCGTCAACCTCGACCAGTTCTACCAGCGTGCCCGCAAGATCTGCGGGGTGAACGAACGCGATCCTGTGGCCGCCCCCGCCGATGCGCGGTGTCTCATCTATCAATCGTGCTCCGGTGTTCTTGAGATGCGCCAACGCTGCCTCGATGTCGTGGACGGCGAATGCAATATGGTGCATACCTTCACCGTTCTGACTCAGGAACCGGCCTATAGGTGTCTCGGGCGAGAGCGGCTCAAGCAGCTGGATGTGAGATCCACCGACAGCGATCATCGCTTCCGATACGCCCTGTTCCTCAATGATCTCGCGCGATATCGGCGTGATCTTGAACCGGGATTCGAACCCTGCAATGGCCTTGTCGAGATCCTCGACGGCGATGGCGACGTGGTGGATGTTGTAGGCCAGCATTCGCGCCAAGACTACCTGCTACGCGTGGGCGTGTTCTGTTTCAGGGTAATCCTGGGCATCCACCGTCTCTGCGAGCGTCACGGAGAAACAGAACCGGGCGCCCATGGGAAATCTCTCCTCGTACCACAGGTCGCCATCCATTGCCACCGAGAGCATCTTTGCGATCGGTAGACCGAGCCCGACTCCCTGTTGGATACGAGCGCTGCCTGTCGAGAGCTGCTCGAAATGCCTGAAGATTCGTTCCCTGTCGTCTTCGGCGATTCCTGATCCATTGTCAGAGATTTCGACCTTGTACATGCCCGATGCGTACAGCTCACCAGAGATGAGCACCTCATCGCCGCCGTACTTCCTGGCGTTCTCAAGAAGATTTCGTAGGATCTGTCTGAGCCTCGTCTGGTCCGTTCGGACGGTAATGTTCGCCGGGATGGACACGGAATATGCGTTGTCCTTGAAGATCATCGAAGCAACAGCGTGTGCCTCTGTCGCGAGGTCGAATTCGTCGAGGTTGAGACGCAACTGACCGGCCTCGAGACGCGGGATCACCAGAATGTCCTCAACCAGATTCGAGAGGTGGGCGTTCTCGTCGCGCATGATGCTGAGAAACTCGTCGACTTCATCTGGCGGTAGCGTCATCCACGAGTCGGCAAGAGTGTCCGTGAATCCTGCAATACCCGTCAGAGGCGTTCTGAGCTCGTGGCTGACCATGGAGACGAACTCGTTCTTGAGCTGGACGGCGCGCCGCTCTTGTGCCAGTGCCTCAGCGTGTCTGTCCTGTGCCTCCAGCACAACCCGAATGACCCTCAGAATGAGACTGATCATCAAGATGACAAGGACAACCGTTGCAGCCGCGTCGATGGTCACCTCTGCACCGGAACCCTCGACGATGCCGATCAGGGCGATGTCCGTGCGGTTGTAGAGAACGAACGTCGCAGCGGACGCGGACACGGTGTAGGTGACGAGCATTGTGGCGTGGCGAAGCGGGAGAACGAGAGCGGTCGAGACGGCTATCCACGCGATGGAGAGACCATGGATGGCCGGGGCAGGTCCGCGCAGCAGGATCGCGAGGACGATCATCGTTGTTCCCATGAGTTCCCCAGGGAGGGCCGATGTGCCGTGTGTGCGTCGATACAGCGCGTCAACCAATACGACGAGGGCTGGAACGATGAGCAGGAGAACATAGGGCTCGCCGTTGATCGCGACCCAGCCAGCGATGAGCGCGATGAATGCCACCATGCCGAGGGCCCGGCTCGTGTTATACGGCCGCTGGATCTCCGAATAGGCGATCGGTGCCCTTGCGAACAGGTCGAACATCTCACTCCTCTTGGCTTTTATCGGCTCGAAAGTCGGGGGGTTGACGAAAACGACGGATGACTGGCAGCGTTATCGGTCCCGTTGCGCGTGCAGCTGCTCAACAGCCGATTCAGGGACGCGTAGGTCTCCATTCCCGACACCAACCCGGTACGCACGCTTGGTGGCGCCATGATAGTCAGACCCTCCGGTTGCGGCGATGCCCAGTGTCGCGGCGACTTCTGTGAGATGTGCGCGTAGTCCAACGTCATGCATCGGATGGTGAGCCTCGATCCCTCCAAGACCGAGATCGGTCAGCTGGTGGAACGCTTCGGCGTAGGTCTCCCTCGTGAGACCCATCGTTACGGGATGGGCGATGACAGGGACGGCATGACTCGCCCTGGCCAGGTGGATCGCCTCGGCGGCAGTCAGCCGGCTTCGTTCGACGTAGGCGGGACCGCCATCGTTGAGAAGATCGGAGAAGCCTTCGTCCCTCGACGAAATGTATCCCTTCTCCACGAGGGCGTCGGCGATGTGTGGTCGACCAACCGATGGACCCTCTGCGTGTCTCTGAACATCTGCAAGTGTGATCTCGAAGCCGAGGCCATTGAGTTTCTTGATCATGTCGACGTTCCTTGAGTTCCGTCCCTCGAGGAGCTCGGCGAGGCGCGATTGGAGCGGACCGTCACCAGGTTCGAGGAAGTACACCAGCAAGTGGATCTTCGTTCCTTCGTGATCAACGGAGAGCTCAACACCCGATATGAATCCAAGACCGAGCTGTGCGGCCGCGACCCTGGCACGGTCGATTCCAACGAGGGTGTCATGGTCGGTGAGCGCAACATGGGAGAGTCTCGACTCTGCTGCGAGGCTCATCAGCTGTTCCGGGGTGTCCGTTCCGTCTGACGTGTTCGAGTGAAGGTGGAGATCGACCGGCAAGACTTCAGCCGCTGAGCAACTTGAGTGCGATGATCGCTGCTCCGAAGATGGCTGTGTAGG
>JAZFUH010000118.1:0-14316 GCA_036447125.1 Acidimicrobiia bacterium
CGTCGAGTTCGTCGATATCGCCGGCCTGGTCGCCGGCGCATCGGAAGGTGAAGGACTTGGAAACCAGTTTCTCAGTCATATCCGTGAAACCGACGCGATAGCGCACGTCGTCCGTTGCTTTGAGGACGAGAACGTTGTTCATGTCAATGGCAAGGTCGATCCGATCGAAGACATCGCCACGATCAATACCGAACTTGCACTCGCTGACCTCGCCACGGTTGCACGTTCACTCAACAAGCAGACCCGAAAGGCACGTTCGGGAGACAAGGATGCCGAGACAGCTGTTGACGTGCTCGAGCGCCTTGACGAACAGCTCTCCGAAGGGCTTCCCGTCCGAATGCTCAGCTTCAACGAACGAGAACGCAAGGTCGTTCGCGAGCTGTTTCTGTTGACGTCGAAACCCATGATGTACATCGCAAACGTCTCCGAGGACGGTCTTGGTGACAACTCGATGGTCGATGTGATATTGGATCTTGCTGCCGAAGAGCACGCAGAGGTTGTCGTGATATCGGGTGCCCTCGAGGCGGAGCTCTCAAACCTCGACAGCAGGGATCGAGACGAGATGCTCACCGAGTACGGACTCGACGAACCCGGCTTGGACAAGGTCGTACGAGCGACGTACGCCATGCTCGGCCTCCTCACGTTCTTCACAGCCAGCGAGAAGGAGGTTCGGGCCTGGACTGTCAAACAGGGAGCAACCGCTCCCCAGTCGGCCGGCGTCATCCACACAGACTTCGAGAGAGGCTTCATCAAAGCCGAGGTTGTCTCCTATGAGGACTACATCGAATTCGGAGGGGAATCCGGCGCAAAGGACGTCGGAAAGTGGCGTATCGAAGGCAGGGACTACATCACCGTCGAGGGCGACGTGATACGTTTCCGCTTCAACATCTGACATCAGCCGCGCGCCTTACCGGTTGCGCACGGCCGCCGTGCGACGCAGAGTGCTAACCGTGTCAGGTCCGCGTCACGGAATCGGCTGGTCGAGTGCCAGATACACCACGGGAGCGAAGCCCCATATCGCGGTGAGTATCAGTGCATAGCCGAGCAATTTCGCCGACACCTTCCCGTACGTGAATCCGGCGACCAAGAGGAAGACAAGACCCCACCAGAGCGTCGACGATTGGAACAGGAATGTATCGTTGAACAGGTCGAACGAGAAGAACAGCGCCGCGAGAACACCGACCGGCACCGCCAAGTTGCCGACGGGCCTGAGATCCGAGCCCGTTACGAGCGCGATGCCGAGTGAAGTGAAGAAGATAGCGAAGAGCAACACCAAGCCAGCGAGGGTGAGGATGAGCGCGGCGCCATCCGCCTGCTGCACCAGCACGAACACCTGGCTGGTCAGAATCAGCCCGACGATGATCTCAATCCAACCCACCATTTTGATGGGATCTTGACCGCCTTCGGTAGGTTGGGCACCCATGCCGATGAGGTACAGGCCCATCACCCATGCCCCGAGGCCGAACGTAAAGAAAATCACTGCTACAGAAAGCAAAACCGCCTCCAACTCGCGTCAGAAGAGCTTAACATCCGACATCCGAGATTTCAGAAGCACGGTCCGGCTCGTACTACGTCGGCGAGGGAGTGGCAGTGCCCCGTCCAGCAACCTTTGCGCTGTCGCGCTGAACGTCCGATCCTCCAAGACCTACAAAAACGAACGTGAAACCCAGTGCAGGCGTTTCACCAATAACCTATGCAACCATGGTTCACGGACCTTCTTACAAAGACGAACTGAAGGTGGCTTACGACGCCGATGTTGTGCGTCGGGATGCCATGACGCCTGCCACCTGGCGCACAGACATCCTCGATCAGTTCGTAGAGGACATCCGCTCCAAGGATGCACACTCGGTTCTCGATCTCGGTTGCGGTACGGGCCAGCTCGCCAAGTATCTCGTCAAACTGCCACTTCGGAAATGAGCGGGGTCGGTGAGAACCCGGGAGGGGTGACAGGCTGGTAGTTGGTATTACGTAGCACGAATGACGTAGTACACAATTCGTATTTCGTATTTCGTATTACGTAATACGGATCCGGAGCAGAAAGCCAACTCTGGCCGCCATGATCGCTTGGGCCTCAAGCGCACAGTCAGAGCCCCGGGCGATGCGAAGAAATCGTGCAAGATCACCGCTTTCCCCCCGCCTGTACATCATCCAACCAACACAAGACCTCCGAGTCGTACTACGTCATACGTACGACGTACTACGTTCTGAGGCTTCAACCGACCCACGGCCGATCCCTCCGCCACACCCCGGCCAAATCCGAAGAGCCGTCGAACTGTCTGATTCGGTGCGCCAGAATAGGGTCATGAACGTTTGGAAGATCCTGCGTCCACCGCTCATGGCTGGGACTCTGCTCGCCGGCCAGATGGCGCGAGCCATCTTTCGCGAGGACCTTCCCTCCCTCACCAACCAGGATCCGTCCGGGGTTTTTGGTTCCCCCGATTCGCCCCCACTGCGAATCGTGTTCCTTGGAGACAGCTCGGTGACCTCTCCCGGTGTTGAGCCCCTCGACCACTCGTGGCCTCGACAGATGGCAAAGCACCTCGCGATCCGGTATCGGGTCGAAGCGATCAGCGTCGCCGTCGGCGGGTCCAAGGTCCGCGATGTGCTCGCCGAACAGGTGGATGCTGCTCTCGAAGCCAGACCCGACATCGCCTATGTCGCGGTCGGATCCAATGACGCCCTGCGCGGTACACCTGTTGCCCGGTTCGAGTCGGACTTCAACCGTGTCGTTGCGGACCTTCACGATTCGGTTCCAGCGGTCGGCCTTTCGGGGATAGGAGATCTCGGAACGATCCCGCGACTGCCAGAGCTTGCCCGGGGCGTTGCACGCGTGAGGGCTCGTGCGATCGACCACGCCATTGCACGTGTCGCTGCCAGATACCCCCGGACGGTCAAGTCCAACGCGTGGGACGTGATGGCAACATTCGCACAGCGGCCGGAACACTTCGCCGACGACCTCTTTCACGCATCGGCACAGGGACACCTCGCATTCGCACGTGTCGGAGTACCGATGGTGGATCGCTTGGTAGAAGTCCTGGAAGAGAAGAAGTTTACGGTTCACGGTTCACAGTCGAAGAGGTTCACATGGTCGGAAGGTGCTGATTCTGAACCGTAACCCGTGGACCGTAGACCGTAGACCGCAGACCGTACCCTCCTATCGCTCCTGGGCCAGGAAGTGGCGGATCATCGAGGACACTGTGCCGATCGCACCGGTGTTGGCACCCTCGGGAATGATGAGGTCTGCGTAACGCTTCGATGGTTCAACGAACTGGTAATGCATCGGGCGAACGGTCCTCTGGTACTGATCGAGCACCGACTCGATGGAGCGGCCACGCTCCACGATGTCGCGCTGGATTCTCCGCATCAACCGGAGGTCCGCTTCTGTGTCGATGAACACGCGGACATCGAATCGCTTGCGCAGCTCTGCATCGGCGAACAGGAGGATGCCCTCGACGATCACCGCAGGTTCTGGTTTCAATGTGTAGGTCTCGGCGGTACGCGTATGTGTCTCGAAGTCATACACAGGACGCTCGATCGACTCACCCCTCCTGAGGGCGTCGAGATGTTCAACAAGGAGTTCGAGCTCAAGAGAGTCCGGATGGTCGTAGTTGATCTTGGCTCGCTCTTCGAGGTCAAGATGCGACTGGTCCCTGTAGTAGGCATCCTGCTGGAGATATATGACCTTGTCCCTACCGACGAGGTCAACTACCGATCGAGCGATCGTGGTCTTCCCCGATCCGGATCCTCCGGCGATCGCAATGAACAACGGACGCGATTCGCCCTCAAGGGGTCCGAACTGGTGTTCTGCGACTATCTGCGAGATATCGAGAGTCATGCCCGAAAGGTAGCTGCATCGAGAGCCGTTCGCCTATTTGGCAGATTTCAGGATCACATCACCAGCGAGGGATGTGATCGTGAGGTTCATTCTTCCGATCTTCTCGCCAGCGGACGACTTGATGCGGTTGCGGAGATCACCGGACAGCGTCTTGATCGCTGCGTTCACGACCATTCCACTGACAAGACCGACGATCACGTCGCCACTCATCGTCTTGATCTCGAGGTCTGATCCCGCGAACTTCCGGACCCTGACATCACCTGTAGCCGACTTGATCCGAGCGGATTCCGTCACCTCGCCCAGATGAATGTCGCCTGCTGCTGTGTTGATCGTCATCTCGCTGGTCCAGTCGACTCGTACGTCTCCGGCGCCGGACGAGATGCGCGATGTACCCTCGAGCCTGCGCAACCTCACATCCCCGGAACCGATCTTGATGTCACAGACACCAGACACGACATCGGCCCTGACATCACCCGAACCAGTGTGAACCTCAAGCTCTTTGACGTCGAGCCCCACTACCACGTCCCCTGCCCCGGAGCGGACCGCAACGTTTGACCCTGTCGGCAAGATCACGGTCGTGTCCACCGAGGCGCCGAGCCAGCGCCGCTTCTTGGTTGTGCTGTGCACAGAAACAGTATCAGCCGAGGCATCGACTTCCACCGCTGAGAGCGCTTCAGGTGAGCCGCTGAGCCGTAGGACAACCCTGCCTGGCTCACCCTTCTTGAATCGGACATCGCCCCTGTGGATGTTGATCACGACAGAAACGTCTGAGTCGACACCGTAGGTCTCGGTACGATCGCTCATGTCTCAATAGTCCCTTTGAACGTGGAACGTGAGGATCGCTTGAGCGCGTTTGCCGATCCTGTGAGTGCCCGAACGACGAAAGTGTTGACAGAGTCGCCCAATTCGGATGCGGCGATCTCAAGATCGTCTTTGAGATCCTCAGGAAGTCGAACGGTCATCCGTGCATCCAGCTCATCCGTACTGATAGTCACCGGGTCGTTGGTGTCGCGCACTCGAAGGATGGGCTCACCATCTGACAGCACCACATCCACCGTGCTACCGGGGAGCTGGGCACCAAGCTCTGTTGCAGCCTGCTCGGCGAGTGCCAATGCGGCCTGTCTCAGGGCCGGCTTGAGCGACGTCAGCACAGCATCAGCCGCCGCAGCAACAGTTGGATCATCGCCCGCGAGCCGCATTTGCACCTCGATCGTGGTGCGTAACTCTTGAATGACTCTCTCGGTATCCATATCCGTCCTCTGGCCTCGTTGTCTCCGTTGCGTTCTACTTCTCGGCGTGCGAACTGTCGCTTCGCACGATGCGCATGAGACGCCTGGCCTGATTGACCGTCGAAGCACATCTTGCGTCGTGAATCGCCATCACGCTCTCTGGGCTGTTGTAATACAACATCTTCTTCCTCCGTTTTCTTGATGTCGAAGTGATGTCATCATAATGTCATACTATAGTTACTTTGTCAAGCCCATCTTTTATCGCGACTTTCCGGTAGCATCGGATCACAACCACACCGGGGAGCTCGGTACGACCGGGCTGAGAGGGTGGCCTTGCACCGCACTGCCATCGACCCGCTGAACCTGAGCTGGATAATGCCAGCGGAGGGAGGGGTGGCATGACCACATCAGGATCCAGGACCGTCATCCTCGCTGGCGGGGAGATGCACACCTCACCGAGTGTGTCGGATGCCGACCTCGTGATCGCTGCAGACTCGGGCTACGACCACGCAATGGCACATTCGATCCCCGTCGATATTCTTGTCGGTGATCTCGATTCAATCTCCTCCACTGGTCTGCAGCATGCCCGTGACACCAGTGTGTCGATCGACAAGCACCCACAGGACAAGAACCAGACCGACCTCGAGCTTGCGATCAGGAAGGCAATCGATCGTGAATCCACCACGATCGACATCTATGGCGGTGAAGGCGGTCGCCTGGGACATCTTCTCGGTGTCGCCCTTTCAACAGCCCATCCCGGTCGGGCACCTGTGGATATCGCTTGGCACACGGCAACGGGAATCGTTCGCACCGCCGACCCGAATCACAGCGTTGCGTTCCCTGTGATGATCGGACAACTCGTCACGCTGCTCCCCGTGGGTGATGCACGCGGTGTGACGACGACAGGGTTGAAGTGGCCGCTCGACAAGGCGACGCTCGAGCGCGGCACATCCAGGGGAGTGAGCAACGAATCCGTCTCAGATCACGTCACGGTCGAGGTCGGCCGCGGGTCCGTTCTCGTTGTCCTGGAAGGAGCAGAATCCACATGAACCGAATCACCATGCGGATGGCGATCACGATCATCGCGACCCTCCTCATCGCCACAGCTTGCTCCTCTGAGTCGAAACCGGACGAGATCGTCCTGCTCACGCACGAATCATTCGCCTTGAGCAATGGCATACTTGATTCATTTACCGACCAGACGGGCATCACGGTCAAGGTCCAGACGGCCGGAGATGCAGGCACGATGCTCAACCAGGCGATCCTGACGAAGGACAACCCCATCGCCGACGTGATGTACGGCATCGACAACACCTTCCTGTCGAGGGCGATCACCTTCGGACTCTTCGTCCCGTACACGGCCAACGGAATCGATACCGTTGACGTCGCCTTGCGAGTTCAGGGCGATGCCGCAACACCGATCGACTTCGGAGATGTCTGTGTCAATTATGACATCGAAGGTCTTGCCGCTCTCGGGGTACCTCCTCCCAAAGGCCTTGATGACCTTCTCGATCCACGGTACGAGAGCCTCCTGGTCGTAGAAGATCCGGCCACGTCCTCCCCCGGGCTCGCGTTCCTCATGGCGACCATCGCTGCGTACCCCGAAGGAGCCGAATACGACTGGAAGGCGTACTGGGTGGACCTGTTCGACAACGGGACGGTCGTCGCAGCGGATTGGTCCGAGGCCTACTACACACGATTCACCCGTGCCGGCGGCAGTCAGCCACTTGTGGTTTCATACGCATCCTCTCCCCCGGCCGAGGTGTTCTTCGGTGAGCTGGACGAGGCGCCCACGGGTGTCATGACCGAGGGCTGTTTCCGCCAGATCGAGTACGCAGGCATTCTGGCTGGGACAGAACACGAGGCAGCTGCCGGGTTGCTCATCGACTTCTTGCTTTCGACAACTGTCCAGGAGGACATTCCCCTCAACATGTTCGTGTACCCGGCCAACCAGAGTGCTGTTCTCCCCCAGGTCTTCGCCGACCACACGACGTTGCCAGACGAGTCCTTGGTCATGGAGCCGGGAACGATCGAAGAGAACCGCGAACGATGGATCAAGGAATGGACCGCGATCGCTCGCTCATAGCTCGCAGCCCTTTCGGGCGCATCGGCACCGCGGCACTCGTCGTTGTCCCGACGCTCTTCCTCGCTTACTTCTTTCTCTACCCTGTCATCGCCATCACAGTTCGAGGTCTCACACCCCAGGGTGTGTTCAACCCTGACGTAATCCTCGATGTCCTCTCGGACCCGACGCTTCAGGGCGTTGCAACTTTCACGCTGTACCAAGCCGTTCTCTCGACATTCCTGACCGTGATCACCGGCCTCCCCGCAGCATGGGTGTTTGCACGCTTCGACTTCCCGGGCAAGTCGCTGCTGCGCGCAGCGACCCTTGTTCCGTTCGTACTTCCCACCCTCGTCGTGGGCACGGCGTTCCTTGCACTCATAGGGCCAAAGGGCGCCACCGGTGTCGATCTCACGGGGACATTGTGGATCATCCTCATTGCCCACGTGTTCTACAACTACGCGATCGTTGTCCGCGGCGTGGGGGCGTACTGGGAACGGATAGACCCCTCCCTCGAGGATGCTGCCAGAAGTCTCGGAGCCTCGAAACTACAGGTGTTTCGCACGGTGACACTCCCCCTCCTACGGCCTGCGATTGCATCCACAAGCGCTCTCGTCTTCCTGTTCTCCTTCACATCATTTGGGGTTGTGCTCCTTCTTGGCGACATCAGACATTCGACAATAGAAGTCGAGATCTGGAGACAGACCACTGCGTACCTGCGCCTGGATGTTGCATCCACCCTCGCCGTGCTTCAACTCATCGGGGTTGGTGTGATCCTGATGATGTACGGTCGCTACCAGCAACGCACCACCATCCAGTTCACCCACGGGGCGACTCGGCCGCCTCGGCCCGGGTCGAGATCCGAGCGCCTCGCCGTTGGTGGCGTCCTCACGGCCATGGGGATGCTTCTTGGCTTGCCGCTTGGCATCCTCATCGGACGATCGTTCATCAACCCCGATGGTGGCATCGGAATTGCCAATTACACCAACCTGTTCAGCCTTCCGAGCCAGAGTGCAGCGTTCATCGACCCTTCTGAAGCCATCGTGAACTCGCTCGGATTTGCCCTGGCCGCCTCGGTGATCGCACTGTTCATCGCCGTCCTTGCAAGTGCAGCACTCTCGTACTCGCGGAGGCGTATCGCTCGAACCTTCGACGTGCTCGTGATGCTTCCGCTCGGTACATCGGCCGTGACGATTGGATTCGGATTCCTGGTCGCTCTCGATTGGCCGGTCGATATCCGAACATCGGTGATACTCATCCCGATAGCTCATGCACTTGTCGCGATACCGTTCGTGGTCCGAACGACCAGTCCCTCCATGGGCAGCGTTCAGCACCGCCTCCGCGAGGCCGCAGCGACCCTCGGTGCTTCGCCTGCGAAGGCATGGTGGACCATCGACCTGAGGCTTGTTTCGCGCTCGATCGCGGTCGGTGCTGCGTTCGCCTTTGCCATCTCCATGGGTGAGTTCGGTGCTACCTCTTTCATCAGTCGCCCGGACTCGCCGACGATCCCTATTGCGATCTTCCGCCTACTTGGGCGTCCGGGATCAACACCCTTTGGCGCAGCCCTGGCTCTCAGCGTCATGCTGATGTTCATCACCGGTGTCGCCGTCTTTGCGATCGACTCCCTTCGCAAGCCGAGTGCAGGTGAACTGTGAGCCTGGCAGTGCACGACCTCACCGTGAGCTATGGCACCATGCCCGTACTCGAAGGCATCGATCTCTCCGTCGCCACCGGCGAACGTTTTGCGATCATGGGCCCCTCCGGGTCTGGCAAGAGCACTCTGCTGAGGGCCATTGCCGGACTCACACGTGTCGACTCGGGCACGGTCGTGATCGACAGCACAGACATGGTCAACACGCCGGCTCATCGGCGACCGGTCGGGCTGATGTTCCAGGACTATGCGCTGTTCCCACACATGACGGTCCTCGAGAACATCAGTTACGGACTTCGAATGTCTGGAGTCGGCACCAAGGAGCGAGAAGGTCGAAGCAACGAGCTTCTCGACCTTGTAGGCCTCGATGGCTTCGCCCATCGAAAGCCAACGACCCTCAGCGGAGGCGAACAGCAGCGTGTTGCGTTGGCTCGCACGCTGGCTCCATCACCCTCTGTCGTGCTGCTCGACGAACCGCTCGGTTCACTCGATATCTCTCTGAGAGAGTCGCTGCTCGCAGAGACGAGAGCGATCCTCGATGCGGTCAACGCCACAAGCGTGTACGTCACCCACGACCGAGGTGAAGCATTCGCCTTCTGCGACCGGATGGCAATTCTGCACCAGGGCAATCTCGTACGCCTCGGGACACCTGATGAGATCTGGCACGACCCCCGGTCCGAGTTCGTTGCCCGGTCAATCGGTCAAACAAACCTCGTACCACTCAAGGAGATCAGCGAGGGGCTCACGGGACTCGCGTTCGTCCCTCCGGACGCGATCAATGTCCATCCCAACGGACGGCATGTCGGTATCGCGACGGCGAATCGATTCGAGGACGGCGCACACGTCGTCCGGGTGCAGGTGGGATCCGATGGCTTCGCCATCGAAGTGCGAACACACACGAACGTGCATGGCGGATCTGAGCTGCGATTCGACATCGACCCTGAAGCTGTGATCGTGGTGTCAACCGACCAGGTCTGAGGTTCTGACGACCTTCCCAAAGTCTGCATCTATCGTCAGCATGGAGTAGCGAGCGATTTCCCGTGCCCTGTAAACCTTCTTGGTCTCTGTGACGATGTCGAACGTGTGCGTGGCGTCGGCCACGAAAAGGACCTCGTAGCCGAGGTCTGAAGCCATCCGGGCGGTCGTTTCACAGCACATGTTCGTCTGGATGCCACAGATCGCCACGCCGGAGATCCCGTTCCGCTTCAGCCACTCGTCGAGGTCCGGGCTCCCGTAGAACGCCGAGTGCACGTCCTTGACGATGAGAAGGTCAGGATCTCCCGTGACACCCTCCTTGAACTTGTTTCCCTTGCTCTTCGCCGCAAGCGGAGAGGAAGGAGCTGCGGAGTCGTGGCGCACGTATACGATCGGCCAATTCTGTGCGCGCCATCCCTCGATCAATTGCGCGACGTTCGATTCGCAATCCGGGTTGTTGCGCGGACCCCAATACGAGGCGTCCTCGAAGCCCTTCTGCATATCTATCACGATCAGTGCGGTGCTGCCGTTCCAATCTGTCACATCTTCCCCCGATCCGTTATTTCCGCCCAGCGTGCCCGGCTTGCCACGATCAAGCGATCCAACGCGACGGGGTACACCGTGTCAGGTGTTCCACCTGCCGACCAGACCCAACGGTAGCGGGCCATGCCGACGTCTGCGACGATCTCTATTGCTTCAGACAGACCAACGCTCGGCGTGCCTCCTGCCGCGAACCCGGTGATGTGCTTGACAACATCGAGCGTCGCGATTCTCGCTTGCTCCCCATCACAAAAACGAGCGAGTCTCTGCTCGTCGACTCGGCGGTCCCCCGAGCAGATGACAAGCACAGGTTCGTCATCGACCTCGAACAGGATGCTTTTTGCTATCTCGCCGAGTTCGGCGCCTACGGCGGCCGCTGCATCCGCTGAGGTCTTCGTGCCTGCGGGGAATCGATGGATGTCCGGGGCGACGCCGAGAGGGACGGCCGACTCGATGAAGCGAACCGTGGCTTCGAGTAACTCTTCACCAACGCGATGCACACCTGACTCCGTTGCCACCCATGCAACTCGCTGGTCGTGGGCCTCCCTTGGCACATCATCGACGAGAAGCTCATCGACCGTGACGCCGACACGTATGACCCCCGCTGGGAGGTTTCCGAGCAACTCGTCATAGTACCCCTTCCCCCTGCCGAGCCGATAGCCACGCCGATCGAAAGCAAGTCCGGGAACGAGAATGACATCGATCTCATCAAGGGTGATCTGTGGTGCATCTGTATCAGGTTGATCGAATCCAAGAGGATGCCGCTCAAGGCGATCCGGCTGGTACTCGTGGGTGGAGAGCGCCCCGCTTTCGGGAGTGCGCGTCAGGGCGATACGACACCGACCGAGCTGATGAACGCCGCCGAGATCGACCTCGTCAGACATCGCGAGATACGAAAGTACGGTCCCGTGCAGAGGGGCCCAGTCGAACAATGCAGCATTGACCTGCTTGGAAAGACGAGCTCGCTCAACCGTCTTCGCCCAAGCACGCATCTGGGTCTTGGATTTCACCTGGCTCACGGGATAGAAGGTAGCCAGGAACCAGATGCCAGATGCCAGACATCAGAATGTTCGGTCTGGAAGCGAGCAGAGCGAGCGCTCTGGCTTCTGGCTTCTGGTTTCTGGAAGCGAGGCGAAGCCGAGCGTCTACTGTCCTCACCATGGAGGCATGGGAGGGTGAACCGCTGGTTCGCCCGATTCCTATCGAGGACGACGATGGTGTGCACCATCCGGCCGAAGGCACGCCTCTCCCAGCGCGTGCCAACCACCACCGGCCCTGGCTTCCGCTGGCCGTTTCTGGCGCTGCGGTTGTGATGTTGATCGGCGCGGTTACGTTCCTCGGAGCAGTGGAGTACTCAGACGCACCAAGGACCGATCCGCGAGTGTTCTCCCTCACAACCATCCCAAGCACCGATACATCCCCTGCCGAGGTTCTCCCTCCGACCCTGGAGGAGACGATTCCCGGGATCACCGACCGCCTGACGCTGATCACGACGGATGGCGAGACCCTGTGGACCCTCGTTTGGGATCCATCATTCCGCGTTCCCAAGCCGTACTCCCTCACATCCCCATCGGGGGTTTCGTGGACAACGGCCTCCTTCGACGCCGGGGGCAGGGTTATGGCCGCAACAGGTACAGGCCCGGACAAGAATCGACCCCGGGATGTGTGGCTGGGCCCACCAACACAGATCGACCACACACCAGACATCCGGGACACCTGGTCGGCCGTGTGGCACGCCACGGAGGTATCGCGGTTGGCATTTGTGACGGTCTCGGACGATGCAGGATCCGGGGCCGTGTTCCAACTGTGGACGACCGAGTTCGATGCTCTGACAAATGCCCCCGCCGAACCAAATCTTGTCGCCGAGTTCGATCAGTCGACCGACATCGTGCGATGGGACGGCAACGGATTCGTCATGCAGATCGGTAACCGTACGGCAGGCCTCGATCCGGCGGGTGTAGAGATCTGGAGGGTTGACGGTTCGGCGCACAGCGCATCCCCGAACTTCGTGCCACATGGTCGCCGGACCGCTGGGGGCCGAGAGTGGAGTCTCATCGACCGAGCAACAGGGGTTCAGGTGTCGTTCACCAACTTCGGCAGTGCTGCAACTGCGTCCGCGGCCAACGTCATTGCGGCCCGGAACAGTGATCTGTTCGCCGCTGCAACCCCTCGCGAAGCCGGGACCACGATCACCATCTTCGGTTCGAAGCGGAGCGTTCGACGCATCCTCCAGGTTGAAGGTGATCCAATGCTCTACCAGTTCACGCCTGATGCCACCTTCCTCATCCTCAGGTTGCCAGATACGAACGATCTCGTCTTCCTCGACTGGAGGTCGGGCGCGGTACACCGATTCGACGTACCGAACGACCATGAAGTGTTGGCGGTCGATCTTGGCTGAGCAATGATCACAGATTCCGACGGATCTCGGCTGAAAGGTTCCCCTTCTCCCCTACGCGGATATCGCCAAGTTTCAGCCACGACGAAAAGGTCTCGAGTTCCCCTGACATCGCACCAGCGATGCGAGACGGGTCCGTCCCCTCTTCGCGCCATGCTGAACGGACAAGCAGGGTCTCTGTCTTGCGGTCGGCCTTGACGTCGACGCGTCCGACAAGCTCGCCGTCGAGCATGAAGGGCAGCACGTAGTAGCCATACACGCGCTTCGGCTCCGGCACGTAGATCTCGATTCGGTACGCGAAGTCAAAGAGTCGTTCTGCTCTTTCGCGGTACCACGCTATCGGATCGAAGGGACTGAGCAGGACTGCACCTTCGATCTTTCGGGGCCTCACAGCATCGGGATCCATGTACACCGGCCCCTTCCATCCACGAATCTCGACCTCGTCGATCTCTCCTGCAGCTGCCATGGCCTCAAGAAGAGGCGCTGAACGTGAAACGTTGAGCCTGAAATAGTCTGCGATGTCTTGAACCGTGCCGATGCCGTGATGCCGAACGGCATCACGAAGAAGCACGCGGTACGCCTCCTCCTTTGACAACCCTGGGGCTTCGAGATGGGCCGCCCGGATCATTCGATGCGGTGCGTCGTACAGCCGCGTGAAGTTCCGAGTGCGCAACGCCGCGATGTGTCCATTGGCGAACAACACCTCCAACGCGATCTTGCCGGGCCCGTACCCCCACCACGGGTCGTTCTTATGGTTCGGAGCATCGAGATCTCTCACGGTGAGCGGCCCGTTGTCTTGGACCTGTCTGCGCACATCGCTCAACAGCTCGGGATGCGCGTCAAGGAGTGCTTCCGCCCTGCGCCACACGGTCATCTCGCCCATCTTCCAGCGCCACAACGGATACCTGTCCACCGGCAGAACTGCTGCGGCGTGTGCCCAGTACTCGAAGTTCTCACCACTCTCGTTGAGCCAATTGTCGAGTGCGGACCGGTCGTACGGTCCAAGACGCGAATAAAACGGCATGTAATGCGACCTCACACAGACGTTCACCGAGTCAAGCTGAACGAGCCCGATCGTGTCCATTACACGCCTGAAGTGCCGCACGTCCACACGTCCTGTCGGCCGACCGCCGTTGAACCCCTGTGCTCCAAGCGCTATCCGACGCGCTGCATCGATCGGAATCGTTGTCATCGGTTCACCTTCACTTTTGCGTCTACGCTACCGGCCATGCCCCGCACTCTGCTCGCCGGAATCAGAACGTTGGTTCTCGTGCCCTTGTTCTTCCTTCTCACGCTGGTATTTGCCGTCGTCATCATCATTATTGGAATCCTCCGCCCCGGTACTCCGATCCACGACAGGATCCTCGACGTCTGGTCGGGGTTGTTCCTGAGGATCCCTCCGGTGCGAGTCGAGGTCTCCGGTGCCGAGAAGGTCGATCGACACCAGAGGTACGTCGTTGCATCGAACCATCTCTCGATGTTCGATGTCCCACTGCTGATGCACGAACTGCCGCTCCGGGGTCGGTACCTCGCCAAGAAGGAGGTCTTCAAGATCCCACTGGTCGCCCGAGCCATGCGTACGGTCGGAATCATCGAGATCAACCGTCAGAGGGGTGGGTCCTCTCGACA
>JAZFUH010000119.1:0-3530 GCA_036447125.1 Acidimicrobiia bacterium
AGGCCCTCGCCGAAGTTCGCATGGCGGTCCCTGTGTGATCCTGCCGCATCCTTCGAGTCGTTGGCATGGACGAGAGCGATCTCCCCGGTGATACTCAGGACCAGGTCCACCGCAGTCTCGAGGTCGGCACCAGATGCCCAGGCGTGGCAGGTATCAAGACAGACGCCAACGTTGCGATCGCCGATCTTCTCCCACAAAGGGCTGTAGTTCTCGAGGCTGTGCATGATCGAGTTGCCCCTGCCTGCCGTGTTCTCGATGAGAACGGGTACGGTCACATCGAAGGAGTCGAGAGCCTTGCGCCAACGCTCGAACCCGACAGACTCATCTTCGTCCGGTCCGACGCTGCCACCGTGGACGATGACGCCCTTTGCCCCGATTGTGGCTGCGGCTGCAACGGTCTGTGCGAGCGCTTTTCGTGACGGGATTCGCACCCTGTTGTTCGGTGACGCCAGATTCAGCAGGTACGGAGCATGGACGTAGAACTCGATCGGTGAGATCCTGAGCTCCTCGGCATCCTCGCGAGGTATCGGTGTCTTCCACTGCTGTGGATTCGACATGAATATCTGGACCGCGGCCGCATCGCGTGCAGCCGCCTCGGCAATAGGGTCCTGCGGGCTGACGTGGGAGCCGATGATCATTCGTCTCCCCCCTCGGAATCGTCATCGGGAAGATCAGATGGAGCATCAGATTTCGGCCGATCCACAGTTATCTCCCATACGATCGACGGTGGCTCATAGGTCCTCACAGCCTCGGTGCGCAGGAAACTCTCGTGTGCCCCTTGGGCGGCGAGCGCAACATCGGTCACACGGACCGACCAGTCGTGGGCGTCGATATACAACGTGTCCGCCTCCCTGGTCACACCAGAAGGGTCCGGGACCAATCCTGCACCAGGTTTCAAGTCAACGATGAGCCGCTCCCTGATGCTCCCGTCATACGGGTCGCGGATCGTTCCGCTCGAGATCGCGCCGATACTCCCCCACGGGATCAGTCCGTCGTCGGGATCGCCTGTGAGGCGAAGGCCGTCACCGCTCACGATCACTGCTGCTCTGTTGCGGATCAACTCGGTTACCGACCCACCGAACAGCAGGACACCTGTGACCAGCATGACGCCACCCCACAGAAGGTCACCGCGCTGCTGGGCCTGGCCTCTTGTCGTGAGCACCCCTTCATTTCTGTCAGGAGGCGTTGAGATCCAGTGTCCGAACATGATGTCAGCAGCAGCCGCGATGAGGATGACACCGACGATACCGAATACGAACAGCTTCAGAGGAGAGCGGTAGACGCGCATGATCAGTCCCCCACTCCAAGGTCTTTCGGGGTCACCAAAGCAACATAGGGCATGCCGAGCGCTTCTATCCTCTGGGCTGCCGCCCCACCAGAACGATCGACCAGCGCCACGGCCTTGACGACCTCGACGCCGGCCTCCTGGAGCACTTCGATCGCCTCGACGAGGGCGGATCCCGTTGTCGTCGTGTCCTCGAGGGCAACGACCCGCGACCCCGTGTGGATGGGACCGACAAGTCGGCCGCTCACGCCATGGCCCTTTACCTCCTTGCGTATGGAGAACGACAGGAGACCGGACCCTTTCTCGGCTGCAACCATCGCTGTCGCGATGGCGATCGGATCGGCACCCATGGTCATGCCCCCGACTGCGTCAACTCCGTCGGGCACCTCTTCTAAAACCGCTGTACCGACCAACCATGCACCCTTGCCCGAGAACGTGGTCTGCCTGGCATCGATGTACCAGTTCGACTTCTCGCCGGAGCGCAGCGTGAACGGTCCATCGGTTCTGACAGCATGTTGTGTGAGATGTGCGATCAGCGCCTCTCTCGGGGTTGGAAAAGAATTCACGAAAACCTCTCAAGGGACGAGTGCGGTTGGTCGATACGGTAGTCAGACAGGATGCCTTCCTAACCTCCCGTCTAAGCCCGGACCGAGGCCGCCGACAGGCGGCCTTTGGTTCGCCCGGGGCGCTGACTCAGACAGGACCACCCCTAGCCTGCCGCCGATGGACATCATCTTCATACGTCACGGACAACCGCAGTGGGCTGTCGACGGCCTCTCCCAACACGACCCGCACCTCACCGAACTCGGTCATGAGCAGGCAGAGCTCGCCGCAACAAGGATCGCAACGGATCAGAGGATCCCAGCAGCCAAACTGATCGTCTCGCCTGCCCTTCGGACCCAACAAACCGCTGCACCCATCTCCAGGGAGACCGGTCTGAAAGTCGATACGGTGGATGGATTGGTCGAGATCCAGATGCCCGACTGGGAGGGTGTTACCGAAGAAGCGGTCATCGAGATCTTCAAGACGACCAGACACCGCACGCCGGATGAGTGGTGGGATGGCCTACCGGGAGGGGAATCGTTCCGCGCCTTCCACGACAGGGTAACAAACTCACTCGATGCCCTGCTCGCAGAGCGTGGGATCACCCGCAACGCGAACGATCCGCGCCTCTGGGATGTTGCGGATGATCCGGGACGGATCGTGATCGTCGCCCATGGAGGCACCAACTCTGTCTGCCTGACACACCTGATGGGCACTCCACCGTCGCCGTGGGAGTGGGAGAAGTTCGTACTGTTCCACGCATCGTTCGCTCGTGTGAAGTTCATACCTCTCGCCGGAGCACACGTACCGAGCCTTCGCACGTTCAACGACCAGGATCACATCCCCCTCGAGCTCCGTTCCCGGTAGCCGTCGGCCGCCAACTCACCTGCCGTAGCGGCGTTCGCGTTTGGTGTAGTCGCGCAGTGCGCGCAAGAAGTCAATGTGACGGAAGGCAGGCCAGTACACGTCGACGAATGAGTATTCGGCATAGGCAGCTTGCCACAGGAGGAAGCCGGACAGCCTCGCCTCACCCGAGGTGCGAAGCACGAGGTCTGGATCGGGGAGATCCGAGGCGTACATGCGAGCAGAGATCGCATCACGGTCGATCCCGTCGGCGATCTCGACGGCCGGTGTGCCATCCGCGGCAAGCTTTCCCACGAGCTCTCGCACGGCATCGACGATCTCCTGCCTGCCTCCGTACGCAAGAGCGATGGTGACGCGCCGGGTACCGGTTGAGCAACGCTCCTGGAGTCGCTTGGTGGCCTTGACGAGGTCGCCGGGCAACAGATCAAGACTTCCGATGAAGCGCACCGTCACATCCTGGCCTGCGGACGTCTCCGGTATCCGATCGAAGAGCTCGATGAGAACCTGGTAGTACGGCTCGAGTTCATCATCCGGACGTGCAAGGTTCTCGGTGGAGAGCAACCAGCATGTGACGGCGGGGATCTCCAGTTCTGCGGTCCAACCGAGGAACTGGATGAATTTGGCCATCCCTACTCGATAGGACGCTGAATAGTCCGGAAGGCCTTCGGCTCTCGCATACCGACGATGTCCATCGTGGATCACACCGATGTGCTGTGGCAACGCTTCACGATCAAGTGTCGCGAGTAGTCGCTTCTCGTAGACCCGATACAGCGGCTTCTTCAGACTTCTGGGTACTGCCACCGATACTCCTTGCTGACATCGGTCGTACCGAGCCTAG
>JAZFUH010000120.1:0-7844 GCA_036447125.1 Acidimicrobiia bacterium
CGAAGCATCCACGACGTCTTTTCGTGCACATCGATACGCCGTGTGGCGAGATCGGCGGTAGCGGCATCACTTGCAGGCTCGGCTACTGCGAGGACGGACCTCGCCGTAGCGATAACAGTCTCGTGAGCGCTCAGTAGGTTCCTCACCATCTGTTGCGCCTCCGGCGGCAAAGCATCTTCAGGTATGGACGACAGACGGGTGAAATTGCTGTAGGTGGCTTGTGCAGTGTGACCGAGGGCACGGATACGTTCCGCTATCTCGTCCACAGCCAGCGCTAGCTCGAGGTAGTGCTGTTCGAACATCAGGTGGAGAGTTTGGAACGTTGGTCCGGTCACGTTCCAGTGGTAGTAATGGGTCTTGAGATAGAGCGTGTAGCTGTCGGCAAGCAAGCGTGACAGGTCCGCTGCAACGTTGTCGCGGTCTGGCTTGCTGAGTCCGGTCCCAATGTCCATGAGCTTGATTCTCCTTCTCAAGTTTCGAGCACCCGGAAGGGCACCTCTGAGTTCGGTCGATGGACGACCAGAATCTTGGCCTCATGCTACAGCCCAAACAATGTGTCAATTCGTGTGTTCAGGCGTTCCTCCACTCGGGAGGGCGCTTCTCGATGAACGCGGTGATGCCTTCGACGCCGTCGTGGGTCCCGAGTAGCTCTCCGATGTAGAGATCCTCCGCTGCTTCCAGACGTCGTTCGAGCTCGACCCGTCCGGGTTCTCTGATGGCCCTGGTCGCCATGCGAAGCGACAAGGCAGACCGGGGAACGAAGTGGGTCGTGACGAACGACTCGACCGCCGCATCCAGCCCTCCGGTGGGCGCGAGTGCGTTGACGATGCCTATCTGCTTTGCCTCGCCAGCAGCAAGACTTCGGCCTGTGAGGAGTACATCTTCAGCAGCCCTCCCGGTGAGGAGTGCGGTCGCTGCAGGCGGGAGGACGCCGAGATGGATCTCGGGACATGCCAGCGTCGCGTCCTCCTCAGCAATGACAATGCCACAGGCGAGCACGAGCTCAAGCCCCCCTCCCAGACAGCTCCCCTGGACGCCAACAACCGTCGGATACGGGAACCGGATGAGGGCGCGGATCACTGCACCGAGCGCACCAATCATCTCTGGTGCCTTGTCGGGGAGGTGCTCCTCGACACTGGCTCCGAAGGAGAAGTGTTTCCCTGCCCCACGAAGGACGAGGACCTTGCCGTCGTCTGCCGCTGCGGCAGACTCGATGGCGTCGAGAAGCTGGCTGCACAGGGCGATGTCGACAACGTTCCCCGGAGGCTTGTCGATCGTGATCGTGTGGACCGCGCCGTCAGATCCGACGAGATGGGTGACCCAAGTCTCGGTCATGCCTCTTCCTTGTACTGCGGTGACACTGCCTCTATGAGGTCGTCGCCCCATGTCTCACCTGCAGCGAGCCTCCGCCTGAGATCGATGAAGTCGACCTCTCTTCCAACCTCGCGCGAACCCCGGTGGAAGGCCTGAAATCCTGCTTTGGCCTCGGTCATCATGTTGAGCGAGAGCCATGCCCGGTTCGACTCCTTGTTCTTGTCCCAATGCTCGAGCTTCTTCTTGCGCACAGACTCCGTGGTCTTCAGTGTGCAATCGGGCATCGTGTACAGGATCTTGGTGAGGATCGCATCGACACCGGCGTCGAGCATCGAGAAGTCTGTGGTCCCAGACTTCAGCACGGCCTTGGCTGAGACGAGGTCCTCTCCCTCTTTCGGTTTCCCGTGCACTATCTTGCCCCACTCGTCCAGATAGCGGTCCGTGACCACGAGTGGATTGGGAATGAACGCACCGTCGACCTTCAACACGGGGAAGATGTCGTTGACAAGACCGAGACGCAACGCCTCATGAGCGCTCCAGGGTTCGCAAAGGACGCAGCTCGCCATCGCTTCGCCCCATCCAACATACAGGTCGAGGAAGTCAGTGGAACCGCCATCCGGTGCTGAGCCGTGCTTCGGCCCCGCCTGGCCGAACCTGGCAAGGTCGGATGCAAGTGTGAAGTCGCATGCCATCCCGATCTCCTGGCCGCCGCCGATGCGCATGCCGTTGACCCTGTTGATCACAGGCTTGTCACACATGAGGATCGCCGAGACCATGTCGTTGAACAGGCGCATGTACTGGCGGTACTCACCCGGTCTGCCCGCGTAGTACTCGGAGTACTCCTCGGTGTTACCGCCGGTGCAGAACGATCGATCACCTGTTCCGGTGAAGACGACGGCCACACAAGCGCGATCAACCGAGGCACGCCGGAAGGCCAGTATGACCTCCTTTACCGACGCGGTCGTGTACGAATTGAGCTGCTTGGGGTTGTTCAGCGTGATCCACACGGCGTGCAGTCCGTCAACGGCCGCGCCGGTGTTGTCGAGGACCGGTCGTTCGTCGTAGAGGATCTCTTTGTATTCGTGGTTCGATACGAGCTCGTGGTTCACAAATTCCACTGTGCTCCACCTTTCATGGGATGAGGATCGTTCGTCTGGCATCGCTGGTTCCGTGTGCTTCTTCGAGTATCTGTTCCATCTCGGTCATCGGGAGCTTGCGTAGGAACGGTGCAAGATCGACCTTTCCTGACGTGACCAGTTCAATGGCCTCCGGGTATCGCTCCGGTGGGCAACCCCAGCTTCCGAATGCCGTGGCATCGAACGCCATCAGGTTCGACAACCTGATGGAGACCTTGTCCATCGTGAACCCCACAACCGCAAGGGTTGCCGCCGGGCCGAGCATTCCGTATGCGGTCTCCTGGCCCGAAGCGGTCCCTGAGCATTCAAAGATCTTCCAGCCCGAACGGGACACGCCGAAAGACGTTGCATGTTCGCGAACCTTGTCGCGAACGTCGCGAGCTGATAGGTCTTTCGCATTGACGGTCGCGGCTGCACCATGCTCACGAAGGAGGGAGAGACGGCCCTCGTCGATGTCAACAGCGACCACGGTTCCTCCGCTCGCTGCGGCGATCTGCACGGCATAGGTACCGACGCCACCTGCTCCGACGACGACGACGAAGTCTCCATCGGATACCTCGGCACGTCTGACGGCCTGGAGAGGTGTTGTCACGGCATCAGCGATAACGGACAGGTCGGCAAGCTCGTACCTGTCGGGTAGGTTCTCGATGACTGCAAGTCCGGCGACCGGCACGGTCACGTGGGTGGCGAAACCGCCATCGAGATCGTTCCCCGGCATCTTCTGACGGGCACATACATTGCCTCTGCCCGAGTTACAGAGATCGCACTCGCCGCACGGGATGACCGCGGGAACGAGGACGTCCTCTCCCACCCACCCCTCGGCACCCTCGCCTGCATCTATGACCCGGCCACTGATCTCATGGCCGAGTACGAGTGGGAGCGGGGCGCGCGTCTTGACTGTGCCGTCGATGAACCCGAGGTCGGTGTGGCAGAGGCCGCATCCGGCAACCTCGATGAGAACCTCACCTGCCTTGGGCGGTCGGCCGGCTTGCTCGACGCGCTCGAGGGGTTGGCCCGGTTCAATCAGGCGCCATGCGTATCTGTCGATGTGCTGCTCCATCACTTCTCCCATCGTGGATACCGGTCAGACATTGTCGCCCGCGACGTCGTTGAGTGCCTTTTCGGCGTATACAGCGATCATCCACTTGCGGTATCGCGAGCCCATGTCGGTGTTGTCCTGCGGCCGGAACGGCTGTGATGTGCGCTTTGCCGCTTCCTCGATCACCTGGGGTGTCAGTTCCTTTCCAGTGAGGTACGTCTCGGCGTCTGTCGCCCGAAGGGGTGCAGGTGCAATGCCACCGACCACGATGCGAGCAGAGACACACAGCCCGTCGTCATCCATCTCGACCGCACAGGCGATACCGAGCAGCGGAAAATCGATCGATCCGCGTCTTCGGAGTTTCAGGTAGGTGGCTCTTCCCCCCAGGGGTGGGAGTGAGAGCTCGATGAGGATCTCGTCGGGTTGTTTGTCGAGGTAGCTGATGCCGTCGTTCCGATACAGATTTTCGGCCGAAACGGATCGATCTCCCCGCGTGCTCATGAGCCTCACCGATCCATTGAGAGCAATGGCAACCGGAGCGAGATCCGTTGAACTGATCGCCCAGCACCGGTCGCCCCGGGGAGCAACCCAGCATGTGTCCCCTCCATCCTTCAAGCAGTAGCCGCTCGCCTCCCTCCAGGTTGCCGACATGTCAATGTAGTTGCACCTCGTATCGAGACAGAGATTGCCCCCGAGCGTGGCAGTGTTCCGGATCTGGGGGGATGCGATCGCCCGAGCGGCCGCGGAGACGACGGCCGGGACAAGGGAAGACTCTGCAATCTCGCTGAGCCTGGTCGAGGCGCCGATGATGCAGTTGCCGTCGTCGTCGATCCGGATGCCATGCATCTCGTGGATCTGAGCGAGTGACATGAGCGTCGACGGCAACGTCTGTCTGCGCTTCATCTTCGGGACGAGATCGGTTCCGCCACCAACGATCGCCACATGTCTCTCGGGGTCGGAGAGGATGGCCGCAGCCTCTTCAAGGGTTGACGGTGTGACGTAGCTGAACGGGGGGAGGGGCATGGTCATGATGCACGGAAGCCTGCGCCGAACCCGTCGGGTGGCTCAACTCGGGTGAGGGGGGGGAACTCGAAATCTGGCACTCGATCGGGACCGATCCGCCCTGTTCCGCCTCGGGAGACATCTCGCATCGCCGCAACGATCTTGTCCGGGGTAAAGGGCGTCTCGTCGATCCTCACGCCGAGTGCGTCATGGATCGCGTTGGCCACCGCAGGGATCACGGGGAGGAGCGGACCCTGACCGACCTCCTTCGCACCGAACGGGCCTTCTGGGTCGTCCGATTCGACGATGATGCACTCCACCGGTGGCATGTCGAGGGTCGTTGGCGTCTTGTAGTCGAGGAAGGAGGGACCTTTGTGCAGCGCGCCACGAAACGCGTGCTCCTCGAAGAGGGCCTCGCCCAGTCCCATATACACGCCGCCCTCGATCTGTCCCTCGACCAGCAGAGGGTTGATGGCCCTGCCGATGTCATGGGCAAGCCACACGCGCTCGATGCTCACCATGCCCGTGTCGGGATCGCACCAGAGCTCGACAACACACGCGGAGTAGCTGTATGCGGGTGAGATGCCGACGCCGGAACCGCGGTAGGGACCCGCAAGTTCAGGAGCGCGGTAGCTGCCGGATTCGATCAGCGGTCCGCTGGCGGCTACTGCAAGCCTGACGGCCTCTGGCCAGGGCATGCCACTCCCGGAATCGGTTCCGACCTCGATCCGACCATGCCTTGCAACAAGCTCCTCCGGATCGATCCCGAGCTTGTCCGCCACCGCGGTGAACACCCTGTTCCTGACCCTGTCACCTGCATCAAGGGCAGCGTTTCCCGCCATGAACGTGACCCTTGACGAGTAGCTTCCAAGATCCACGGGAGTCAGATCTGTGTCCGCCGTCACCATGTTCATATCGCTCGGTTCGAGTCCGAGACATTCAGCCACCACTGTGGCGAGCATCGAAGTCGATCCCTGGCCGATATCGGCTGCCATCGAGTAGACAGTGACTCCACCGCCACGGTCCACCTTGATCTGGACCTCTGACTGTGGCATGTCGTTCCAGTAGATGGGGAGTCCTGCTCCGGACATGTAGGCACCGACAGCGAGGCCGACGCCTCGGCCACGGGGGAGCTCACCGTGCTTGGATGAGAACCCCGACGCTTCCACAACGCGGTCGATGGTCTCTGTGAGGGCGCAACTCGTGATACGGAGATGATTGACCGTCATCGAATCGGGCTCGACAGCGTTGATCAGCCGAATGGCTGCCGGATCGATGCCGAGGTCCTGTGCCGCCTTGTCGAGCTGGCACTCGAGTGCGAACCGCGGCTGGGGTGTGCCGTGTCCCCGTTTTGGACCACAGACAGGCTTGTTGGTGAACACCCGAACACCCTCGAAGCGATAGTTGGGTATCTGGTACGTCGAGGTTTGGAGGGCACCCGTGTAGTACAGGGTCGCAACCCCGTAACTGCCGTACGCACCTCCGTCGAGGAACGTCTTGAAGTGCATTGCGGTGATTCTGCCATTGCTCTCGAATCCGGTCCTGACCCACATGAGTACGGGGTGGCGTCCCCGGTGCGCATAGAACACCTCCTCACGGTTCAGGGTGATCTTGACCGGCCGACCGGTGACCATCGAAAGCTTGCATGCGGCGATCTCGTGCGAGAACGGATCCGTCTTGCCACCGAAGCCGCCACCCACGGGTGGCGCGATCACCCTGATGCGCCCCGACGGCATCTCGAGTACTTTCTCGAGGGTGCGATGGACGTAGTGAGGGACCTGTGTCGATGACCACAGCGTGAGCTTCCCATCGGCGCTATACGATGCCAGGGCCGCGTGGGTCTCGAGTGCCGTGTGTGTGCTTCCTTTGTAGAAGAACACGTCTTCGCGTACGTGGTCGGCTGCACCGAAGCCCTCATCGACATCTCCGAACTCGAGTGCAGCAGATCTGTGCAGGTTCTGTCCCTCTCCCTCCCCATGGATGAGCGGAAGATCGTGGGCAAGGGCTTCATCGAGAGTGCGGACTTGATCAAGTGGCTCGAAGCGAACATCGATGAGATCCAGAGCGCGCTGTGCGGTCTGCGCGTCGATGGCAGCCACGGCCGCCACAGGCTCACCTATGTAGCGAACCCGATCGGTCGCGAGAGCGTTCTCGTCCTGGCTGATCGGAAGTATTCCGTACGTGATCGGGAGGTCTGCACCTGTGATCACGGCTTTGACACCATCGAGTGCCTCCGCACCGCTCGTGTCGATGCTCTTGATGACCGCATGTGCTTGCGTGCTCGGAAGCAGGCGCCCGACGAGCATTCCGGGAAGTTTCAGATCATCTGTGTACATGGCGCGACCCATGGTCTGTTCCATGGCGTCGACTCGCGGTCCGGGCCTGCCGATGACGGTGAACGTGTCGGCCATCAGTCGGCGCTCCGTAATGCAGCGAGATGAACGGCGCTGATGATCTTGGAGTACCCGGTGCATCGGCACAGATTCCCTGAGAGAGCCTGATTGATCTCGTCGGTCGTCGGGTCGGAGTTGTGATCGAGGAGAGATCTGGCCGACAGAAGCATACCGGGCGTGCAGTAGCCGCATTGTGCTGCACCGAGCTCGGCGAAGGCTGTCTGCAACGCATCAGGGTCTGGCCCGTCGGACAGCCCTTCGATCGTCGTCACCTCGCGCCCATCGACCTGGCGCGCAAGTGTCACACACGAGAGCACCGGTTGGCCGTCGAGTAGCACGGTGCATGTCCCACATTCGCCCAGGTCACACCCGTGTTTCGTGCCCGTCATCGAGAGATCCTCGCGAAGAACCTCGAGCAGGGTTCGGTTGTCCGACACGGCAATGCGATGTTTCTCGCCGTTGATCGGGATGGTGATGATGCCGTCTGTCATCGCTTGCTTGTGTGAGAAGTGACAGCGCTGCTGCGAACGAATGCCGTGCCCTCGGCGAGCCGTCGTGCAGTCCGCTCGTAGGTCGCTTCCTCTACAACCCATTGCTCTCCCGCGTGTGCCACGCGCACAGAGACAGGCATCACGCCTGACGTGTGGCCGATGGTGATCTGATCGGGGTCTCTCCGGTCCCTTCTGGTGACAGCGTTCACGGTTGTGCCTTCCATGCGCGCTGCAACACCCGTGCACGCACCAAGCGTGCCGGGGTAGGCCTTGTGGAGCCCCGCGGGCCGGCCACCGACCACTCGTGCGACAAGGTCGACATCGGCAAACATTACCTCTTGCCCCGTGGCGTAATTGACGTACGTTGCCGGGGGGGACACGATCGCCGGAACAGGTGTGAGCCCGTCGGCTGGAATGCCGAGCAGCCGTGCCGCTGCATCCTTGACGGCAGCCACGGACCCGAGGTGCT
>JAZFUH010000121.1:0-2310 GCA_036447125.1 Acidimicrobiia bacterium
CGGCATTGAACCGCGCGGCCAGCGTCAATCCGGGCCCGTTCACGTCCAGCACGCCCAAGTCGATGAAGTCGTCCACCCCGTCGAAACGAACCGCGAACGCACTGCCGTCTCCCGTGTTGGCTTCGAAGACGGGTCCGTTGACGAGCGTGCCGTCGTTCCCTGATCCGCTCACATCGCCGGCGAGCGTCCCGCTGCCTTCATTCAGCGGCAGCTCCACCAACGCGTCAGGGTCGCCCTGAGCACGCAAGGGACTTGCGATCAGGAAGGCAAGACTCAGGGCCAAGGCGATCCTGGTGATCGTTACGACGCTTGGTTGGGTGTCGTGGCCTATATCCCCACGAGCGAGCAACTGCAAGCGGCCGAGCCTCGTCCTCTTGGGTGCCTGACCCATTGGGTGAGTGGCCATCTGAACATGGCGATCACGCGTGTGCGTATGGCGTGGACAACACGATTCTCG
The DNA here is from genome assembly GCA_036447125.1 of Acidimicrobiia bacterium. Classification (GTDB taxonomy): domain Bacteria; phylum Actinomycetota; class Acidimicrobiia; order Spongiisociales; family UBA5794; genus B3-G11. The sequence goes on from JAZFUH010000121.1 coordinate 458, forward strand.
CATGGTTACTTCTCTCCGCGGAGCATCCCCTGGGCCCAGACCGTCGCCTTTTATCCTAGTGTATCGTACCTCTCAAGTCAATACGAGAAGCCCCTATTTCGGTGGTCTCTGCCCAATCCAGAGGTTTTCAAACTCGGCCCGCTGCCACCGATTACATCAACGCCCGAAGCCACCGAAGCATCCTCGGACACCGAGAGCGAGCGCCCGCAGCAATGCCCGCATGGTCACCACCGGTCCAATCTACATTCACTGGCCGTGTTGCGCCCGTGTCGAATCCCAGCTGTGGACTCGATAGAGCCGTGACTCTGCCAAGTCACGCGGACAGTGCGTGACCGTGAGATGAACCGCCAGTAGCGGTTCTGCAACTCCTGGATTGACAGTTCGTTATGTGGCATAGCTCTTCTTTGCCAGCTTCCCAAGCTGGACCTCGTCGGTTCAAATCCGATCGCCCGCCTTCGTAATCCACTTCATATCAAAGCTTTACGGTTCGCTCTCGAACGGAGGAGGTCCAACGAAAAAGTGGTATATACCACCTTTTCGCAAGGGCCGATTACGCCGCGCACGCTGTCGGCTGCCTACTCGGCAACCTCCTATAAGGAGGAATACGTGGTGCCTAGTCGCCCTGACGGCTGCACCGCATCGGCGCGGCGCTACGCAGCGAGCCGGGCCTTGTGCTGAAACTCCTTGATCATGCAGTACAGAACGGGTACCACCAGCATGGTGATGACTTCGATGGCCATGCCACCGAAGGAGGGAATGGCCATGGGCACCATGATGTCTGAGCCACGGCCTTGTGACGTCAGGACGGGCAGCAAGGCGAGAATCGTGGTGGCCGTGGTCATCAGACAGGGCCTGATCCTGCGTTTGCCCGCAGCCAGTGTTGCCGAACGAATCGCCGCGATGTCCTTCGGCTGGCTCTTGGCAAACGAATCCCTGAGATAGGTGGCGACGACGACGCCGTCATCGGTGGCGATGCCGAACAGGGCGAGGAAGCCGACCCAGATCGCAACGCTGAGGTTGATCGAATGGACCTGGAACATCTCGCGCACACTCGTCCCGAACACCTCAAAATCGAGGAACCAGGGCTGGGCGTAAAACCAGATCATGATGAAACCCCCCGACCAGGCGACCACAATTCCGGTGAAGATCAGCCCGGAGGTCATGACGGACTTGAACTGGAGATAGAGAATCATGAAGATGATGAACAGCGCCAGGGGCAGCACGACCATCAACCTCTTTTCGGAGCGCACCTGGTTCTCATAGGTTCCGGCGAAGACGTAGCTCGTGCCTTCCAGATCAAACTCGCCCGAGGCGATCTTCGCCTTCAAGTACGCATCGGCCTCTTCCACGACGTCCACCTCGGCGTGGCCCTTGCGCATGTCGAACAGGACGTAGCCGACCAGGAAGGTGTCCTCACTCTTGATGACCTGGGGTCCCCGTACATACTGGATCTCGGCCAACTGGGCGATCGGGATCTGCGAGCCGTCCGGGGCCGGGACGAGAATCCTATCGAGGGACTCGATCGTGTCTCGAAGCTCTCGCAGATACCGTACGCGAACGGGGAATCGCTCGCGTCCCTCCACCGTGGTCGTGACGCGCTTGCCGCCGATGGCGACCTCGATATCGTCCTGCTCCATCTGAAGCTTGATGCCGTAACGTGCGTTGGCTTGTCGGTCGATGTCGATTTCGAGATAGGGCTTGCCGTTGATGCGGTCAGCGACAACGGCCTCGGACTTGACAGAAGGAACCTCCTTCAGGAACCGCTCGATCTGCAAGCCGACCCGCTCGATCGTCGCCAGGTCCGGGCCTTTCACCTTCACACCCATCGGTGCCCGCATCCCGCTTTGCAACAT
>JAZFUH010000122.1:0-8313 GCA_036447125.1 Acidimicrobiia bacterium
TCACTGTATGAGAACGCGCATTCATCGACATTGCTGTCTGTGATGAGAGAGGGCAGTTCGTCCTCAGCAACGATCGGGATCCCATCGGGATACAGCGGGCCTGCCAGCTCTGCCGGATATCGCCTGTCTTCGATGCCGGGAATCTGGGCTGCCGTGAATGCCACGACATTCACCGACTCGTCGTCGCGATATCGGGTATTGAAATTGTGGAAGTCGCGTCCTGCGGCTCCGATGATGACGACGTTCCGTCTGGTCATCCATTCCTCCGTCTTGCTTGTTTGGTGCGATGAATCGGTGGCCGAGGGCCTGACCGAGGAATCCCCGAATCCGACCACCACGGTAGCGGAATCGGAAATTGACAGCTCCATGAATGCACCTGTGAGCGCCGGCTTTCGTATCCGCTCCACACTTCTCCTGCCCTGAGGTCAGAGATCGCCGGGATTACTTGGGACTGTTGTAGCGTTTATGGAGCGGGAGGCCTCAGGAACAGGAGCACGCCCATGAGCCCAACTATTACAACGAAACTCCTTGTGGTCTCGGGCATCGTCGTCGCCCTCGTGGGCGCCATCGATTCCGCGATTGGTGGCGAATGGGATCTGTTCGTACTGTTCGTGGCTGTTCTTGGAATAGCCATAGCACTTGTCCTCAGGCTCGAGTCCCGACGTCCGGCGATTCCCATCAGGCGAGATCTTGTGGCGTGGCTTCGCGATCGCTCATCGATTTCGGGGGAACCACTGTCTGCGGTTGCCGATCGTGCGATCTCGACGTATGCAGACCGCTACGGTGTCGTGGATGAGGTCGACGAGGCGCGCCAGTGACATCGGCCACTGTCATTCTCGATGGCAGCGTTATCGATGCCCATGTGATCGGGGGCAAAGGATACGCGCTCAATCGCCTCATCTCGATGGGTGCTTCCGTCCCGTCGAGTGGCTCCATCACCACTGATGGTTACCGCTGGTTCGTGCGCGAATTCGGTCTCCACCGCTTCCTGGACGACCTCCGGACCTCAGGGTTGCCCGACCAGGCTGATCTCGATAGCGCAGCTGATCTCGTTGACGCGGCCTTCCTCGATGCCGAGATCCCTGATGCCCTTGCCGACGAGATACGGCAACTCTCCCGCGTGGTCGGGGAGGGGAAACTTCTGGCGGTGCGATCATCCGCAACCGCAGAAGACATGGCGGATGCCTCCTTTGCGGGTCAGTATCGGTCATATCTCGAGATCGGTGACGATGAGGCGCTGCTTCGAGCCGTCAAGTTGGTGTGGGCGTCGCTGTGGCTCCCTGCGCCAAGGGCGTATCGCGCTCATGGCAACGTGCCTGAGGACGATCTCGCCATGTCGGTCGTCATCATGGAGCTCGTCCAAGCGAAACGTGCAGGGGTCGTGTTCACGATCGACCCTGCGGGATCGACGAATGATCTGCGCATAGAAGCCGTGGAGGGTCTTGGGGAGCAGCTCGTATCTGGTGAGGTGACACCAGAGGCGTATGTCCTTGCGCGATCGCCGGCACACCGCCCGTCGATCGATCCTGTGCTCGACGAAGCGGTCGAGGCTGCTCTCGACCTCGAGAGTCGATTCTGCGATCCTCAGGACGTCGAGTGGGCCCACGACGGCAGAAAGCTCTTCATCGTCCAAACGCGGCCGATCACAACGATTTCGGTGCAACACGATGGTGACGGATTCGATACATCGATCGGCCGTGACCATGCGTTCACAACAGCGGGGATCGCAGAATCTCTCCCGGGAATTCTCCCTCCCCTTCAATGGACGACCGCTGCGCCGTTGCTCGAGAACGGCTTCAGTCAGTTGTTCGACCAGATGAATGCGCTCCCACCCGTTGCCGACGGTCGACCGTTTCTTGCGAGGATCCGGGGCCGTGCCGTCCTCAGTCTCGATCTCATGAAGGCAGCTGCGTCTGAGGTGCCCGGAGGGTCCGCTGAGGAGATAGAGCGCCAGTATTTCGGTCGAGTCATAACCGAACCGGACGATCCACCCACAGAGACCGGACCCAGGGGTCCGTTCAAGGGTCTGCGGACGATGTTCACCGGCTTTCGCGAGATCAACGCCAGAAGGAGGTTTCGCTTCGAGGCCCTGACATCGATCGACACCACAGAGCGTCTGCTCGTCGCCCCACCGAATTGCGGTGTCGCTTCGACCGATCAGCTCCTTGCTTACAGGCATCGTGTCCTTGACCTTGCCGGTCGACTCATAGCTGCAGAGATCGCAGTCGCTGCCGCGGCGGCAGCCGCATATCGCGGCGTCGAGCTGTTCCTCGAGCCCCATGTCGGCGACGATGCGTCAGGTCTTGCGCAGCGGCTGACCGCTGGTGGTATTGATCCCTGCGGGGCCCAGGTTGCTCTGCACACCTGCGACATTGCCGAACAAGCCCTCTCTGACGCCAATCTTGCAGAGATGATCGGCGGCTTGAGCGCAAGGGATCCTGCCGTGTTGGGACTGCTCGAACAGAGTGTCCAGGGAGTGGAGCTCCTCGCGGCGGTCGAGGAGGAACTTGGCAGGTCAGGCTCGGCATCGGTTTTTGCAGGCGAGACATGGGCAGAGTCCCGCGGCCTTGCGTGGCAGCTCATCAGCCAGGCTGTGCAGGTGCAACGCTCGGGGCGTCGCACGATGGTCGATTCATCCGCTCGCGAGGAGATTCTCCGGGACATTGAATCGCTCTTTGTCACGAGCTGGAAGTGGCGTTTCCAGCGTGTCGTGACGGGACAGATAGTGGACGTTCGACGGCGAATGCTCCACCGCCTCGTCGCGGACGCCATCGAGTTTCTCCATCTTCGCGAGAAGACCAAGTCAGCCGTACTTGCCCTTGGCGGCGAGGTCCGGCGTGTGCATCTGGAGCTCGGCCACCGTCTATATGACTCTCACGCACTGGCATCACCCATGGACATCGATCTGCTTGGGGCGCAGGAGCTCGAGTTCGCGCTCAACGGTCGCGGGCCAAGCTTCTGGGAGCTTGACCGTCGACGTGTCGCCCTCGATCAGATGTCGGAAGAGGACTCAGTTCCGCAGATCTTCGTGGGGGATCCGAATCGAAGAATCGGTGACGTTCCGACACCAACCGGCGACATCTTCACTGGCTGGGGAGCCAGCACCGGCCAGTACACCGGGACCGCACGCATCATCACGAAGGCTACCGAACCCATCGAGCCTGGCGATGTCCTTGTGGCGAGAACCACGGATCCTGCGTGGACACCTCTCTTCCTCACGGCCGGCGCGATAGTCGTCGAGGAGGGCGGGCCACTCTCACATGCAGCCATCATCGCCCGTGAGCTTGGACTCCCGGCGGTTCTCAACGTGCCGGGACTCGTCGACAGGCTCAAGGGAGAGGGGTCGGTGCAGATCAGCGTCGACGGTGACAGGGGTGTCGTGGCCATCCTCGATTCGAATGCCGACGCGCCTCACGAGAAGGTTCTGGAGGTGGCTGGATGATCGGTCGCGTTCCACGCCACACCTCTCTGGGAGACGGAATCGATCCGGACGGTCTATTCGTTTTCATTCCCGGTGCGATCGCAAGCGGCTTCCTGATCTCGTTGGGTCTCCTTGCCGGGGATGCTTACCGGGGCATCCGCGGCGATTCCGGGAACAGGCGGCGTATTCAGAACAGCAGCGCAGTCATCGCAGATGAGATCCGCGACGGTGCTGGTGCGGGACGGAGGGCCACCCATGGGCTCAGGCGGCACTGGGTGTACGGAGTCGTTGGCCTCGGCTCTTTCGCCCTTGTCACACTCGGCATTCCTGGAGCGACATGGAACTTCCTGAATCCCGTGGGTTACATCTCGGACATCGGCTGGATATGGGCTCTCAGTCTGCTCATCATCGTCGGGTTTGCCGTTCTGGGCGTCCAGACGCTCAGACTTGCTCCACGATGGCTCCCGTTCACCGTGATCATGCTCGGGTTGGGCATCACCGTGCGGTTCGCCGTCGGCAACGAGACCGGATCTCTCAAGATCGGGCTCATCGTTGTTGGGTTCGTGACCATGGCGGCAGGTTCAGGCCTTGGTTGGCGAGAGCGTGGTGCGAGGAGACGTGTCGACGTTCCGCCGTCGGTTCGCCCACTGCTTGCACGCACACCTCTCGCCCGACCTGAGTAGTCGGGAGTCCACATGGGGACCGACGCGACGAGGCGAGAATCCGATGAGGGTGATTTGCGCGCGGTTGGCGCGACACTTGACAGAATCCACGGAGGCCTCCCACCCGATACCCCATGGTTCTTTCGTGTGGTGCTGGGAAGCCGTGTCTTTCTGATCGCGACGGTGGTCGTCACCGTGGTGTTGGGCACGATCGCAGCGAGTAATCCTGAGTGGCTTCTGCTGGTCGACGAGCCTGTCTCTGAATGGTTCAGGGGGCTGATCGATGACGGCAGCGTTGCGACCCTCGTGACACACCTCGGGTCGCCGAATCTGGCATTGGCTCTTGGTGCCATAGGGATAACCGTGCTCTGGAGGCGCTGTCGTGCCTCTGCGATCTCACTTGGATTGCTCGTGGTGTCTGCCACCGTGGTCGACATCGTGCTCAAGCTCGTCGTGGACAGACCAAGACCGAACAATCCTGTGGTGGGCACTGGGCTTGGTTCCTTTCCAAGTGGACACGTGATCCATGTGGTCGTCATGTTCGGGCTCGTTCCGATCCTTCTGTGGGTTCTCACCAACAGCCGTGTCTATCTCAAGATCGGGTTCAGCGTCTTCGGTGTCGCTGTGTCCTCTGTTGCCGTGAGCCGGGTCGCCCTGGGCGCCCACTGGCCGTCTGATGTCGTTGCAAGCTTCTTCATTGGTGCCTCGTTGCTGCTCGGAGCCCAGTTCCTGATCAGGTCGGTCTGGGCAGCCGACCGGTGCAAGGTGCTCGGTCTTCACGGGGGTCACGAGATTCACAGCGCCTGACGTCGCGAGTGGTCTGTCCCGGGTTTGGTGGAGACTCGAGGCGCTTCAGCTGCGGGGCTCAGCCAGCGGTGGAATCCCCATTGGTATCGTTCCGGGACCGTTGCTCGACGATGCTTGGGAGACGTATGACTCGCCGAAACAGGGTTGATCCATGGGGTGATCTCCACGCCGACCCATCCCGCGGGATCTTCACGGGCAACCGCGGCTGTCTGGTTGATGATGACGGACAGATGATCCGCCATCACAACGGTTCGCTGTGGATCACTTGTCGCACCGAGTACCGGGATTGGAAGCATCCGCTCGAAGCTCCAAAAACCTGGACTCCGTTGTTCTTTCTCGACGATGCTGTTGCCCTGGCAGCCGGTCATCGACCTTGTGGGCTTTGCCGCAGAGCCGACTACCTCGCCTATCGAAGTGCGGTGACCCTGGCAGAGGACACCGGCCGTACCGTCTTGGCGGCGGAGCTCAACCGGAGAATTGCCGTCGAGCGATACAACCGCGGGCGGGGACTCATCCGGGCTCGAGACCGGATTCTCTGGACCAGTTGTGTCGATGCTCTTCCGATCGGAACAGTCGTCGTTGATCCAGCGACCCACGAGTCCTACCTGGTCACGAGCAACCATGTCCAACTCTTCGCGTTCGACGGATGGGGACCACCGAGAGAACGACCACGAGGTGTCGAGGTGGAGGTTCTGACTCCGGCGACCTCGGTCGCCGCGCTCACCAACGGTTTCACCCCTCGCCTGCATCCGACGGCCATCGAGATCTCCGCGGATGAGGAACATTGAGTCATGCCGGCCGGGTTTCACCCACCAGAACACTGACGGACAGAATCCGAACCGAGAGACTCAGATGCCAACAACTGCGTGCCCCTCATATGCGTGGCTCTGGGACGTCTTGGGTGTGAATCGCTGCAAGGATGGGGCAAACAGGAGGTTCACGATGATCCCGAAGCCACTGGCAGCCCAGAGCGCAGACTGTGCCAAGTCACGCATCGCAGTTTGGGGATTGATCGATCTGCATGAATACCACGAATACGGGCCCAGGTTGATCGACGCTCATCTGGGAGCCGATCCGCGATGACTCGGATCGCAAAAGGGTATGCCCAACTCGTGGCGGAGGCGGAGTCTGAAGTTCGGAGGCTGACTGTTGAGGAGGCCATGGCGGCCCAGGCATCGGGAGCGCTCCTGGTGGATCTCCGAGATGTGCGCGAGGTCAAGGCGGAAGGGAAGATTCCCGGCTCTTACCATGCCCCCAGGGGGATGCTCGAGTTCTGGGTCGACCCGGATTCGCCGTATCACCGCGAAGCGCTCTCCTCAGCCGACCGGCTCGTGCTCTATTGCAATCTGGGCTGGCGGTCGGCCTTGGCCGCAAAGACGCTCCAGGACATGGGTTTTACCAACGTGACACACATTGAAGGTGGACTGGACGCGTGGAAGGACGCAGGCGGCCCCGTCGAGGGCGGAAAGAACTGATCAGCGAGGCGCGACTACCCAGATGTACGGCGCCGTCCGGGGTGACATTTCGTACTGCGCGCCCGATCAGTCGTCGGTTTGTCGTGTGGCTGGTGCGACCGGGTGGGCAGACGGCGACTTCCGATCCCCATGTCGGCCACCTAACACGCGCTGATGACCGCGGAACCACTTATGTGGCACTTCGGAAATGAGCGGGGTCGGTGAGAACCCGGGAGGAGACAAGCGGGTAGTACGAAGTACGTATGACGTACTACGATCCCGGATCAGGGGGAGACATCGGCTTCCCCGTCTCCAAAGCCAACTTTGGCCGCCATGGTCACTTGGGTCTCAAGCCCACACCCAGAACCTCGCGCAATACGAAGAAATCGTGCAAAGTCACCGCTATCCCCCGAGCACCGTGAGCTGTCGATAGTCGTGCATCAGTACACAGATACACCACCCACCCAACCAACACTGGATCTCCAAGTCGTGCTACGTCATACGTACGACGTACTACGTTCCGAGGCTCCGCCGATCTCTTCGTCGCACCCCGCCTAAATCCGAAGAACCACTCATGTGCCGGGTGATCGCCCCCGCACCCAGGGGAATGCTGGGACTTGGCGAACCATGCGAATCGCCTGGGCCTGCCGGAGCGATACCACACGGATGGGACAGCGGGAGCCGTTCTCTGTCCGAATCGATGATGTAGGCTCGCACGGTGATGGAGTGATGTGCTGCGCGGACAACCGGAGGTATGGAGTGACCTACAAGCTGGAGTATCAGCGTTCCATGGAACAGCCGGAGGATTTCTGGCGAGAAGCCGCAGAGCTTGTCGACTGGGACGTCTCTCCCCGGCAGATATTCGACGACTCCAACCCGCCGTTCTACCGCTGGTTCCCTGACGGCGTGCTCAACACCTGTCACAACGCCCTCGACCGACATGTGGATGGTGGGCGAGCCGACCAACCAGCGCTCGTCTACGACTCGCCTGTCACCGGTACCGTGAGGACGTATTCATATCGGGAGCTTCGCGACGAGGTCGCAAAAGTCGCGGGAGCCCTTGTCGATCTTGGGGTCGAAAAGGGCGACACGGTGATCATCTACATGCCCATGGTTCCCGAAGCCGTGATGGCGATGCTCGCCTGTGCCCGAATCGGGGCAGTTCACTCTGTCGTGTTCGGAGGGTTCGCGGCCAATGAGCTTGCAACGAGGATCGACGACGCCCGGCCCGATGTCATTCTCTCTGCGAGCTGTGGCATCGAACCGGCGAGGATCGTCGAGTACAAACCCTTGCTTGACGAAGCGATCAACATCGCGGAGCACAAACCCCACACGGTCATGATGCTCCAGCGACCACAGGGGAGTGCCCCGATGATCGAAGGCCGCGACGTCGATTGGGCCGAGACGGTCGGGAATGCATCACCGGCACCCTGTGTCCCCGTGTCTGCCACGGACCCGCTCTACATCCTCTATACATCTGGCACAACGGGCATTCCGAAAGGTGTGGTGCGTGACAACGGGGGACATGCCGTTGCCCTGGCATGGTCGATGAAGGCCTTGTACGACGTGGAACCTGGCGACGTCTATTGGGCCGCGTCAGATGTCGGATGGGTCGTTGGGCATTCCTACATCGTGTACGCACCACTGTTCCACGGATGCACCACCATCCTTTACGAAGGAAAGCCTGTCGGTACTCCTGATCCGGGCGCCTTCTGGCGCGTGATCTCACAACACGGGGTGAACGTTCTGTTCACGGCGCCCACTGCCTTCCGTGCGATAAAGCGTGATGATCCGGATGGTTCGTACATGGCGCCATACGATCTGTCGTGCTTCCGAGCGCTTTTCCTTGCGGGGGAGCGCTGTGACCCTGACACGCTGCACTGGGCGGAGGAGAAACTGGGCGTGCCGGTCATCGATCATTGGTGGCAGACCGAGAGCGGATGGCCGATGGTCACGAACCCCGTCGGGA
>JAZFUH010000123.1:0-2592 GCA_036447125.1 Acidimicrobiia bacterium
GAGAGATGATCGAACCGATGTTCCACTAGGCGGAACGGGTGAGCTATGGTGGAATAGATTCAAGGAGTTCCATGGCAACCGACACCTCCGGTCAGACCATCATTGCCGTTGAGCGCACCGCCCAGGTGTTGAGTGCGTTCGCCCAGACCGACAGCCAGACGCTTGGCGTCACAGAGATCTCCCAGACCCTTGACATCTCGAAGGCGGTCGTACATCGCATTCTGAACACGCTGCGCACGATCGATTACATCGGCATCGATCCTGTCACGCGTCGTTACATGCTGGGTCCCGCTGCACTGGAGCTCGGTCTCGCCTTTCTCCGACACGTCGATGTGAGGGACATCGCAAAGCCGGTGCTCGAGGAATTGTCGAACAAGACGCAGGAGACGGCGACGTTGTCAATAAGGAGCGGAACGCATCGCCTGTACATCGATCAGATCACTCCTCCACGGGAAGTCAAGATGACCGTCGTCCTCGGCAGGTCGTTCCCCCTGCATGCCGGCAGCTCGTCAAAGGCGATCCTTGCAAATCTCCGACCCGACGAGATCGAGTCCTATGTCGCGGACGTCGCGCTTGAGGCCCTGACGGCTTCGACGATCACCGACCCCGATCGCTTGATGGAAGAACTCGCACGCATTCGCAAGCAGGGCTATGCAGCGTCAGTGAACGAGCGACAGGCAGGCGCTGCTTCGGTCGCGGCACCGGTGTTCGACCACAGCGGCGGCCCCGTGGCTGCGATAAGCCTGTGTGGGCCCGCCGAACGATTCCAGGACGAGGCTGAGGATGCCGCCGCCCTGATCGTTGCCGCCGGGAGGCAACTCTCTGAACGCATGGGCTACCGACCGTAGATCTTCTGGCAGGATCCAGTCCGATCAACCGGTCGGGCGTGAGAGATACTGTCCGATCGGATCACCAACGACAGCTTCGTCATCGACCATCCGGGTACCACGGAGGAACACGTGTTTCACCTTTCCGGTGAGCTCATGACCTTCCAGAGGGCTGTATCCCTGCGCTGATTCGGATTGGTCGGCGCGCACTGTCCAGGTCTCGTCGAGATCGACGAGGGCGAGGTCCGCATCGAAACCGACTTCGATGGTTCCCTTCGACCGCAGCCCGTATCGTTCCGCTGCATTCCATGAGACCAACTCGGCGACCCGGTGCAGTGGGATGCCCCTCTTTCGGGCTTCGCTCACCATTCCCGGCAGGATGAACTCCGTTCCACCGAAGCCGGACTTGGCGAGCCACACGTTCTCGCGGTCATCCTGATCCACCTTGACCTCGTCAGCGCAACACGCATGGTCCGAGATGACCCAGTCGATGTTGCCTTCCTCGATCGCATCCCAGAGCGCCTCGACATCCGAACGGGGCCGCAGCGGTGGGTTGACCTTGCCGTGGATCCCGGTCGCGCCCTCGAAGTCGGTCAGCAGGTGGGTGATCGTCACCTCACGGCGAAAATTGATCTGCGGGAAGGTCTCCGCCATCAGCATCGCGGACTCGATCGCTTTGGCCGAACTGAGGTGCAACAGGTTTATGTTCGGGAACTGGGTCTCATGGGCCAGATACGCCGCAATGGCGATGGCCAGGCCCTCCGAGTGCGGCGGCCGAGCGGCGTTGTAAGCGGCGAGCCCGGAGAGTTCCTCGTTGTCCTCCGCCATCTTGGTATACGCACGCATGATCTCGGCGGTCTCGCAATGGAGGGAGATCGAGATGGCATCCGCCTTGTCAGGGAACTGGTCCATCGCTGCCCTCGCTCCGCGCATGATGAACTCGAAGTGTGCGTAGTCGTAATTCTCATCAGGCGGCGTCATCAGGAACGCGCTCTGATTATCCGACCGGCCGTGGAGTCCATGACTTCCATAGAACATGAAGATCTTGTACGAAGGGATGCCGAACTGATCGATCAGTATCGGGATCTCATCGATGTGCTTCTGCATCATCGGTGCGACGTGATAGCCGTAGTCGATGTACGACCGTCCCTCGCTGGCCTCCATGACCTCGGGCAGGAAGTCCGCGTACGGCCCGCCCTTGTTCAGGTAGTAGCGCCCAGTGCGTATGTAGCTAATGCCAGAAGTCACGCCACCGGTCGCAGCCGAGCGTGTCTCCGTCACGATGTCCGTTGCAAGGGGGTGGTAGATACCGAGGTGCATGTGGGCATCAACGACACCGGGGAAGGCGTGGAGTCCCCCGCCGTCAACAACATCGGATGCGTCACTCGTATCGATGTCTGTTGCGATCTCGACGAACTGCCCGTCCTTGATCGCGATATCAAGGTTCTCAACATCGGGGTTGTTCGGTCTGACGACGTTCACGTTCTTGACTATGAGATCGAACATGTATTCTCCTCGCTCTCACGGGTTCCATCCCGTGTCAGTTGAAATTTCACTCCATGGCCGCAGCGTGTTTGCCTGCGATGTAGCCGAGGCCGAGGGCAGCCAGCAGTCCGTTGCCCGCCAGATAGCCCGAGGCTCCGTGGCCCGACATGCCTATCGCGGCACCGCCCGCTGCGAACATACCCAGTATCGGCTCGCCTCCGCTGAGGATCCTCGCGCTCGCGTCCACTCGGAGCCCACCCTGGGTATGGAAGAGCGCCCC
>JAZFUH010000124.1:0-3070 GCA_036447125.1 Acidimicrobiia bacterium
CCTGCTCAAGGACAAGCTTGGGCTCCGGGTCGCTGAGTTGCGTCCTGGTTTCGTTGCTCCCTTCCACCCCGGCAGGTGTGCCGAAGTCATCGTTGACGGCGGCGTTATCGGTGCATTGGGTGAGATTCATCCACGTGTGGCTGAAGCGTTCGGACTCTCAGGGCGCGTCGTTGCAGCCGAGTTCGATCTCGATGACCTTCTGCTCGAGGTCGTGCCGTGGCAGTACGACCTGCCGAGCGTTTTCCCGCCTGTCGTATTCGATCTCGCCTTCGCTGTCGAACTCGACGTTGCAGCATCTGTGCTCACCGCCGCAGTACGAGAAGGTGCCTCGGGAATGCTCGAATCCGTGGACGTATTCGACGTGTTCACCGGTGAAAGCATCGGCGAGGGACGAAAGTCCGTCGCCGTGAGAATCCATCTCAGGGCTCCCGACCGCACGCTTACCGACGAGGAAGTCGCACCGATGCGAAAGGCGATTGCTGATCGGGTTGTCTCGGTTACTGGTGGCGAGCTGCGCGGCACGGCTTGAATGGACCTGAGTTTTCTCGAAGAAGATTCCCCGACCGTTGCACCGAGATTGCTCGGCGCGGTGGTTACGAGCACGGTTGGTGGTGAGACTGTATCGCTCCGTCTCAACGAGGTCGAGGCCTATCTCGGTGAACAGGACAGTGCCAGCCATGCCTATCGATCCCGAACGGCGCGAAATGAACCCATGTACGGTCCGGCGGGAACGATCTATGTGTTTCGGTCGTACGGGATCCACTGGTGCATGAATCTTGTCACAGGCGGGTTGAATGACCCCCAGGCCGTGCTTCTGCGCGGAGGAACCGTTGTAGCCGGGAGAGCCACAGCCATACACAGACGGGGGAGGAGCACCGATCTCGCCAATGGACCGGGGAAGCTTGCACAGGCCCTTGGGGTAACAGGCGTTGAATCCGGTTCAACGCTCGGAGTGGACAACATCACGATCAGCGGTGTTCCACTGTTACCGCCTCCTCATGTCGAAACCTCCCGGGTCGGGATCAGCGCAGGGCAGGATCGTCTCTGGCGCTTCGTGCTGAACGAGAGCAACGAGTGACGACGAGAACCCTTCCCTCGGTGCAGCGTGAGGCCTCCACTGCTGCACTAGCCTGCCACCGCACATGAAGAGTCCACACGAGCAGTTCAAGCACATCATGAGGACGGTCGATGTCGCCCTCCCTGAAGGGGAGCTTCTTCGACAGCTCGAGCGCGAGGAACCCCTTCGGATCAAGCTTGGGGTCGATCCCACAGCGCCGGACGTGACACTCGGTTGGGCGGTTGTGTTCGATCTCCTCAGGCGGTTCCAGGAGATGGGACATACAGCGGTTCTCATCCTCGGTGACTTCACCGCACAGGTGGGTGATCCATCCGAGAAGAGCGCGACTCGAAAGCGATTGTCCTCAGATGAGGTTGAGACATACGTCGACGCCTGCCTTCCCACCATGCGCTCGCTCCTGTTGGAGGAGCGCCTCGAGATACGGCGAAACAGCGAGTGGCTCGCTCCCATGGACATGGCAGACGTTCTCGAGTTGACCGCGAAAGTGACTGTGTCGAGGCTGATGGATCGTGAGGATTTCTCAACCAGATGGAGAACGAACGAGCCCATTTCACTCATCGAGCTGATGTACCCGATTCTTCAGGGAACGGACTCGGTGGCGATCAAAGCGGACGTTGAGATCGGTGGGAGCGACCAACTCTTGAATCTGCTCATGGGACGAGACCTCCAGGAGCGCGCCGGGCAGCAACCCCAATCTGTCGCAACCGTTCCACTCCTGGTGGGCACTGACGGGACCAAGAAGATGTCCCAGTCCCTTGGCAACTACATCTCCGTTCGTGCCGACAAGGACGAGATGTTCGGCAAGACGATGTCGATCCCCGACGAGTTGATGCCCCAGTGGTTCCGCCTTGCGGGTGGGGCATCGGACGAAGAGATCGTGACCATTTCGACCAGCCTCAAGGACGGCTCAGCCCACCCGGGCGAGTTGAAACGTGATCTCGCTCGCCGAATCGTCGACAGGTACCACGGCGACGGAAGTGGCACCGAGGCTGAAGCCGCGTTCGACCGACTGTTCAGGAAGAAACAGGTCCCCGCGGACATCCCGACGGCCTCTCTGCCCGGGGAAGACCCTGTGTGGCTGCCCAAAGCACTTGCAGACGCCGACCTTGTCGCCTCCAACAGCGAAGCGAGACGCCTGATCAAACAGGGTGCCGTCAAGGTTGATGGCGAGAGGGTCACTGACGAGACTCTCGACCGCAACCGTCTCGCAGGTGCAACCGTCCAGGTGGGCAAGAGGCGCTTCGTCAGGTTCCTCGACACATGACGCCATGCCTCGTACCGGCATGAGAGACGCTTGGGGATGGATTCTGGTGCCAGGGAGCGGACCCGCCCTCAAGATACACTGCCACAGGGCTGGATGCGGCTAGATTCTCTGCGATGCGCGCAGAGCTCCAAGAACGTGAAGTCACCTGGATAAATCCAGCAACCACTCGTGGTGCAGCCTTCGTGGTGGCCGGCTTGTTCATCCTTGCCGTGCCGGAGGCGTCCGCACGAATGCTTGGGCTGATCCTCGCCATTGCGCTCGTGTTCATGGGCGGGACAGACCTTTGGGGCGCCACTCGAGTAAGTCCGACGCCATGGACGGCTGTGTTTCTCGGTCTGGTCTCGCTGGTTGCAGGAGCGGGGATCATCTTCATGCCGGATCTCGCGTTTGGCATCCTTGCAAAGGTGTTCGCCATCCTGCTCGCTCTCCGCGGGGTGACAGTCTCCGTTCGAGCGTTTCGCGAGAGGCATACATCGGACGCGTGGACCTTCAACCTCGTCCGTGGCTCACTTTCGGTTGCGACAGCCGTGATCATCTTCGTGATTCCCGACGCAATCGCCACAACGCTCGTGCTCGCCATCGCGGCCACAGCGCTCATCTCAGGAGCGATAATGATCAGCTATGGCATGACCAGTGCCGATGCTGACCATCTCGGAGCCGTGGAGCTCGGCGGATTCATAAAGCGATGGCTGGGCGAGCGCGATGTCGGTGAAGAGACGCGCCGAGAA
>JAZFUH010000125.1:0-10521 GCA_036447125.1 Acidimicrobiia bacterium
GCTCCTTGCATTCGCTACCTGGGGGTCAGGCTACCCGTTGGCTGCCAGGGTTGAGGTGTATTCGATCTGACAGAAGCCATGGTTGCAGTAGCCGCCAGGGTTCTTGGCCAGATACTGCTGGTGGTACTCCTCGGCGTAGTAGAACTCGCCGGCCTCGGTGATCTCCGTGGTGATTTCACCGAATCCACCGTCATGAAGTGCGGTGCCGTAGACCTCCCGCGAACGAAGTGCATCATCTCGCTGGGACCCGGTCACCCAGTAGATCGCAGATCGATACTGGGAGCCGACATCGTTGCCCTGACGATTCCCCTGCGTCGGATCGTGTTCCTCCCAGAAGCGCTTGAGGACGCGATCGAGCGGGATGACTTCAGGGTCATAAGCCACCATCACGGCTTCGGCGTGGCCTGTGCGGCCGGTACACACGTCCTCATAGGAGGCGTTCTCTGTGAATCCTCCCGTGTATCCGACAGCCGTGGTATACACACCCGGTAGCTCCCAGAAAATCCGTTCGGCTCCCCAGAAGCAGCCCATCGCCAGGTACACGATCTCGATCTCCTCGCCGAAGGGGGGCACCATCGGTGAACCATCGACGAAATGTACGCCGCTGATCTCGTGACCCTGCGGATGCCCGGGCAGGGCAGACTCGGTGGTGGGGGTCTTCCTGAGGAACATGTGCCTTCAACGTAGCGGACCCACCGGATGTTCCCACAACCTATGCGTGTGCGCGTAGCAGCACTACCGTCAACCTATGGCATCGCTTCTCAGAAAAGTCAAGAATCGATTGGACTCACAAAGCACGGCTGGCTTCCTCATCGCAGCCATCGTCCTCGGCGTGCTCGTCGGCACGGCGACATCGGCGCTCGCCCTACTGATCGACTTCGTCGAATCCGCTTCGGCTGAGTTCAGCCAGTCGACGGGCTTGGGCCGATGGGCGGTCCTGGCGCTCATTCCCGGCGGCATGTTCGTCTCGTGGCTCCTGAACCGGAATCTCGGACCCGGAATCTCGGGTGGTGGGGTATCCGAGACCATGGCCGGACTTAGTCTCCACGGTGGCTACCTGCCGACGAAACAAGTGATCCCAAAGATCGTTGCGACTGCGGCAACGCTCGGTACGGGTGGATCAGGAGGTCGAGAGGGACCGGTCGTCTACATCGGAGCGATCATCGGCTCGAAGCTCTCCCGGATCACGAACTTCGACCACGATCACATCCGAAGCCTGGTCGCAGCCGGTGCGGGTGCGGCCATCGGCGCATCGTTCAATGCACCCATCGCAGGCATGTTGTTCGCGATGGAGGTCATCCTCGGATCTTTTGCAATCCGACACCTCAACGCCGTCGTCATCGCCTCTGTCGGGGCTGCTGTCACCGCAGACATCCTCATCGGTCAAGATCTGATCCTGACATCACCTCCTCACAACCTCGAAGATTCAAGGCATCTGATCCTGTACGCCATCCTCGCTCTTCTCGCCGTGGGCATAGGCATCATCTATCTCAGGTTCGAGGACAGGGCTGCGAATTGGCGGCTCCCTGACCGCATCCCGAGATGGGGCAAACCTTTGATCTATGGCTCCGTTGTTGCATTCTTGGGGATCATCTGGCCTGATTCCCTCGGTACGGGCCTCGGATTTCTCAACGGCCTGCTCGAACTCAACGACGCGGGCTCCTATGTGTGGTGGTCCCTCGGATTCGTCGCTCTTGCCAAAATAGTGACATCGGTGTTGACCAGGGAGGGTGGCGGTTCTGCAGGTGAGTTCATGGCAAGTCTCGTCATCGGCGGTTCGCTCGGCGCAGCATTCGCGATCGTCGTCCAGACGTTCGGGAACCTCGATTCGATCGACGTGGGAGCATTCACTGTTGTCGGGATGGCTGCCGTGCTCGCAACGATCGCAAGAGCACCGCTGACATCGGTCATACTCGTCTTCGAGTTGACCGGCAACTACGAGTTGGTGCTTCCACTGATGCTCGCCGCGGGTCTTGCCACCTACCTCAGCGATCGTCTGCACCCGGAATCCGCCTACTCGGCCAAGCTGCTGCGTCAGGGAATACGGCTCCCAACGTCCGAAGACATCGATCTCCTCGACACGGTGCAGGTTGAGACAGTCATGGTCCCCCACGGTGGGGGCCTCCACCCATGGAATACGCTGGCCGAGGCCGCTGAGTACTTCGACGTCACGACACACCACGGCGCACCGGTCTTCGATGACCAGGATCGGCTCGTCGGCATGCTCACGCTGTCCGACGTGTCGGGTGCAGGCGGACCATCGATGACGGCCACTGTTGCAGACGCTATGACCAGGGATGTGATCACGATCACTTCTGACGCTCCGGTAGCCAGTGCACTTGCACGCATGGCATCCCTCGGTGTTGGAAGATTGCCTGTCGTCGCCACCGATGACCCGCGTCGAGTCGTTGGCATGTTCAGGCGGGTCTCTGTTGTGCGCGCCTATGAGGAAGCTCTCTCCATGTCGAAAGGAAAGGAGCTGTATCGCGAGCGGACAAGGATCCGATCCCAACCGGGGGCTGACTTCTTCGACATGAAAATCGTCGAGGAATCACCACTTGCGAACAGGGATGTTGCCCACATTCCGTGGCCCAAGGACCTCGTTCTCGTCTCAGTACAGAGAGGAACATCGGTCCTGGTCCCACATGGGGACACGATAATCAGGATCGGTGATCGCCTCACAGTCTTCGGTACTCCTGAGGCGCGCGACGAGATTCTGAACACCCCACACGTCACCGAGTAGGAGCAGTGCTTTACGTCCACACGAAGATTCGATACATTTCAGCACCGTGACTGCAACGAATCTCATCATCGTGCCGGTAGTGCTGTCGGGTGGAAGCGGGACCAGGCTCTGGCCGGCATCGCGCGTGATGCAACCCAAACAGCTTCTCCCCCTTGTCGACGATCGATCCATGTTGCGCGCAACCATCGACAGAGTGTCAAGGCTCGACACCGCCGCACCACCGATCATCGTCACGAACGAGGATCATGCCGATGCGATAACCCGTGAGATGGTCGCATCCGGATATCCAGATGCGCTCCTCATCCTCGAGCCGGTAGGACGCAACACTGCACCTGCCGTGGCTGTGGCAGCTCATGAGGCGATGGCTCAAGGCGATCCGCTCCTGCTCATCCTTCCGGCAGATCACACGATCACGGACGATTCGGCCTTTCGTGAAGCGGTCGGATTCGCCGCCGAGGCTGCCGCCGCGGGATATCTCGTGACATTCGGAATACCACCATCGAGCCCTGAGACAGGCTACGGCTACATCAAGGTCGGCTCGGAGATCACGGCTGCTGTCAACCGCGTCACAGAGTTCAAGGAGAAGCCTGACATTGAGACCGCGGCGAGGTACGTCGAGTCGGGTGAATACCTTTGGAACTCAGGGATGTTTCTGATCAGGGCATCCACATACCTCGAGGAGCTCGAAGCCCACGCCCCAGACATTGCCGCGTGCAGTGCGGCCGCGCACCAAGGAGCGACATCAGGCGAGAACAAGCTCCATCTCCACACCGAGTCGTTCACCAACTGCCGCTCGGACTCGATCGACTATGCCGTCATGGAACAAACGGCGATGGCGGCAGTCGTACCAACCGATCCCGGATGGAACGACATCGGATCATGGGCGTCCCTCTGGGACATCGCCAACAAGGATTCCGACGGAAATGTCCTCCTCGGGGACGTCATTTCTGTCGGCACATCGAACAGCTATGTGCGAACTTCGGGTCGTCTCGTCGCAACGGTCGGAATTGAGGACATGATCGTTGTCGATACGTCCGATGCTGTTCTGATTGCACACAGGAACGCAGCCCAGGACGTCAAGACCATTGTCGACACACTCAAGAGGGAGCACAGACCCGAGGTCGAGACGGATGGAACCGTGCGCCGTCCATGGGGGCGCTTCGCAACGATCGATTCCGGGCCGGGATATCGCGTGTTGCACATGTGGCTCGACCCCGGGGGTATGACTTCGCTCAAGTCGCACCGCCATCGGTCGGAGACGTGGCTCGTCATAAGAGGTATCGCGCGGATCACCACAGGTGAGATCTGCAGACTCGTCCCGACCAAGGAGTCCGTGTACATTCCACCCGGTGAGATACATCGCCTTGAGAACCCTGGCGATGACGTCCTCGAAGTGATCGAGGTCGATGTTGGCTCCTACGTGGGGGAGGACGACATCAAACGATACATGGATGCCTACGGACGAACGGAGCGAAAAGGATGACCATGGCGATCGTGGCTGGGGTCGTTGCCTTCCTGGTCGTTGCTGTCGTGCTATCACGCCAGTCGACGAAGACCAAGAAGCAGGCGATCGCAGATCTGGAGGCTGAAAGGGAGAGCGTCGGTACCTTCGACATCTTCGAACTCATCGAGTCCGAGGTACGGGCCCTCGATCTGACGGGCATCGAAGGTTCACCGGGCATTCCACATGGTGTGCTGCTCAAGATCTGGAGCGACAGTGCGGATGTCGTTGAATCGTGCATCGATCGTGCGCACCTGCGTTATGTCGTTCCAGAAGGGATCGATCCCGAGGACGCGACGGATGACGACGTGACACTGGAATGCATGCAGCCGAAGATGGAGGGAGACTGACTGAAAGCAGACGTCCGAGAACCGAAAACCGAGAACCGAAGACCGAAATCCGATGAAGAGGACGCTCCTCCGACTTCGGAAGGGAGGCGCCAGCCGAGCGGTTCGCCCTTCGGTTACGCCGCTCCCAACCGGGTCAGAACGAAGGCCAGAATCATCGCCTCATCGCGCCATAGGTCGTACCTGCCGGACCTTGCGAAGTGACCTGCTGCCATCTCCGTTTTGAGCAAGACCTCTGAGTCCGAAGTGGACCGCTCACGCAGGAGCTGCACCCACTTGGCTGGTTCCCAATACGACACCCTCGGATCGTTGAGACCGGCCGTCACCAGTATCGGTGGACGGTCGACTCGCTCAACGTTCTCATACGGCGCGTAGGCGCTGATCCATCCGTACTCCTCGGCGACCTGCGGGTTTCCCCACTCCTCCCATTCAACAACCGTCAACGGCAGGTCGGGGTCAAGCATCGTGTTCACGACGTCGACGAAGGGCACTTCAGCGACCATCGCGGCAAAGATCGAGGGTGCCAGGTTCAATGCGGCTCCCATCGTGAGACCCCCGGCCGAGGCCCCGCGTGCCGCAATTCGACCCCTGGAACAGATCCCCGCTGTCCCAAGGTGGTCTGCGACATCGACAAGATCCGAGAACGTGTTCGTCTTGTTCGCCAACTTTCCATTCTCGTACCAGGCCTTGCCCATCTCTCCCCCGCCGCGAACGTGTGCAATCGCGAACCCCACTCCTCGGTCGAGGAGGCTGAGACGGGCGATCGAGAACCGGACAGGCATGGAGATCTCGTAGGCCCCGTATGCGTACAACAGCAGCGCGCCCCGGCCCTCCGTCGACATGCCGACATGTCGCACCAGACTGACAGGAATCATCGCGCCGTCACGGGCTGGTGCCCAGTGGCGCTCCTGGACGTAGTCCCCCGGATCGAAGTCACCGAGAACAGGTGTGCGCTTGAGCAACGTGCGTTCCCCCGAGTTGAGATCGTGGTCGTAGACGCTGCGCGGTGTGACAAAGGACTCGTACCCATAGCGAACCTTTGAGACGTCGAATTCGTCGTTCGCGTCTGGTGCAACCTCGTACACCGGTTCATCGAACTCGATCGGCGTCAACCCCTCGCTGTTGTGTGTGAAGACGGCTGGGAGCCCATTGGCTCTCCCCCAGACGAGCACATGATCGGCAAAGCACATCGGCGCGACGAGTTTGCGACCGGGTTCGTGTGGAACCAATTCGGTGAGAGTGCCTCCGAGCACCGGAATGGTGACAAGTCTGCCGTCGGCACCATCATCGTTGATGACAACCCAAAATACGTCATCACGATGATCGATCGAGTACTCCACGCCCTCGGCTCGCGGGAGCACCGCTCTCGGCTCGGCCATGGCGTCGTCGGCTGGAATGACCCATGCAGACTCGGTAACGGCCGAGTCAGCGGTGATCACGATGAAGGTGCCTGAGCGTGTCTTGCCGAGTCCCAAGAAGTAGCGGTCGTCATCCTCCTGGATCACGAGGACGTCGTCCGCCTGGTCTGTCCCTATCGCATGTCGCCAGATCTGATAGGGCCTCAACGCCTCGTCCGCAACGGTGTAGAAGAGATGCGTCCCGTCGCTCGACCACGCCAACCCGTACCGACACTTCCTCAGGACATCCGGAAGGTCGCTCTGAGTCTCTATCTCACGGATCCGCGTCGTGTAGCTCTCCGCACCAGTGGTATCGACCGAGTAGGCAACGAAGCGGTGATCAGCGCTCACCGAGAAGTTGCCGAGACGGAAGTAGTCCTTACCCTCCGCTTCGGCGTTCTCGTCGAGCACGAGTTCGGGGAAACCATCAGGACCACCGTGCATGCGCACTCTGATCCCGTACGACATGCCCTCCTCGGTTCGGGTTGCGTACCAGTACTCGCCCTTCTGAGCGGGAACGGCGAGGTCGGTCTCCTGGGTCCGGTCCTTGATCTCTGAGAAGATCGCCTCCTGAAGATCTGAAGTTGGCTCAAGGATCGCCGCTACGTAGGTGTTCTCAGCCTCTATGTGAGAAAGAACCTCTGCACTCGACCTCTCCCTCAGCCAGAACCACGGATCCTCGACCGTGTCTCCGTGAAGCGAGCGGGAATGAGGCTTCCTGGATGCTTGGGGTGGAATCATCTCATTACGGTAACCATGGGGGCGTGTTGAACAATGCCGTTGCGCGGACCTGCGCGACCCGGTTTACCCTCACCTGCCATGGGACTCACGATCGCAGTATTCGGCGCATCCCGATCGGTCGAGGGCGACGTCCATTACGAGGAAGCGATCCGGTGTGGACATCTGCTGGCACAAGCGGGATTCGCGGTTGCCACCGGCGGCTACTCGGGAGCCATGGAGGCCGTCAGTCGCGGCGCCAGACAGGCTGGCGGTCACGTTGTCGGCGTCACGGCGCCGTCGGTCTTCCCTGATCGGGCAGGGGCAAACAGGCATCTCACGACGGAGACTCGAGCAGGTTCACTCATTGAGAGAATCGGTCTGCTCGCCGACGGCACTGCGGGATCGATCGCACTGTGGGGCAGTCTCGGCACTGCCGCGGAACTGATCGTGGCCTGGAACCTTGCGTATGTTGCGCCGTTCTCAGATACACACCCAAAGCCGATCATCGCGGTGGGTGAGCCGTGGATGAGCCTGATCCCACATTTGGAGATGGCGCTGGCCACGACACCCGATCTGGTGACAGTCGTCAGGGATGTCGACATTGCAGTCGTGGAAATATCCAGACGCCTCCGAATCGAGTAGCACCCGGATATCCCTTGTCAGTCATCCACCGGTAGCGCCGAATCGTCGTCCTCGACCGCTGGCCTCAACGCAATACCGGTCGCGATGAATGCGAGACCGACGAGAGAAAGCACCGCTGCACTCAGCAGGAGGGACTTCGTGAATTCGTTGTAGGTGCTCGTCACGAGAACTTCGATGGACAGTCGATTGACATCCCTGATCACAAGCCACCTACCGCCGGGGACCAGCAACGCAGACACGAATCCTGCGAACAAGAGCGCAATGCCGATCAACGTTGTTCCAAGATCCCTTCGCTTGACGAACCAAAGCAGGAATACCGTGAGCGCGACCGCTCCGACGATCGCCACGAACCGTGCGATGTTGGTCCAATGTGCGTACAACGAGAGGTCCGGGAGTGCCCCGATCTCGAGCACCTCAATCGATACAAACCACTCTTCAGTCACCAGTTCAGCCAACTGGGGTGCAATTGCCTCTATCGGAGCCAGGATCGGATCGCGGTACTCCTTGAGGTTGATCACAATCGCATCCTGGCTTCCGGTCACGATCGCCTTGTGCACATCGATTCCCACAGATGTGACAACCATGCTGAGCGCCGGAGTTGCCAGAAGATCTGAGAACATCCCGACGAGACTCGCCTCGACAACGATCAAGAGCGGATACCCATCCACGAGCCGATCGACGATCAGCCGACCCATGGCATCCCTCGAATCCACCTGGCCAAGAGCCACAACGGCCGAGTCGACGAAGTGTTCCGGGTGCACGACCTCTCGCTCAAACCACCACGCGAAATTCCCGACGTAGATGAGCAGCCCAAGCAACGCAGCAAGAAGAATCGAAGTCGGGCTTCTCAAGAACTCGATCCTCCGGATCGGCTGTGGACAGCAAACAGTGGACAGTCAGCGAACCGGCTACTGATCATCCACCAACGCCCACAGCACATCTCTGACGTCGACGATTCCAAGAAGCTCACCTTCGGACATCACTGGGAGGTGACGGTAGCCGGTCTCAAGCATCCAGACAGCCGCGTCACTGACACGGGTATCGGGGTCGACAACATCCGGGGCCTCGGTCATGCAGGTCGAGACCTCATCGCCCGGCTCGCATCCGCGGGCGAGTGCCATTGCAAGATCGCGATCTGTGCAGATCCCGACCAAGCCTGTGCGGTCCACGACAGCGACCGCTCCAACCTCATGTTTGGCCATGGCCTGGGCCACATCCATCAGGGTCGCTTCGGGCCCAACGATCTCTGCTTCCCCTCCAACGAGTGCCGCAAGGCGCATGTTCCACCTCCATGGGTAACGCTACCCGAACCGGCCGGCGCCCGATAGTCCGGAATCCGAACACCGGAAACCGGCATCCGAAGACCGACGAAGCATGCCACCGTCCGGTCGTGGAGAGCGAGCCTGCGAGCGATCCGGAGTTCGGTCAGGAAGCGAAGCGATCTGATTTGACGGCCGTCAAATCAGATCTTGTTCCCGAATGCCGAAGGAGGGATGCCGCAGGCGACACAGAGCAAGCTTCTCGAGCTGGCGGATGCGCTCGCGCGTGAGGTTGAACTCCTCGCCGATCTCCTCAAGCGTCCTGGGAATGCCGTCGTAGAAGCCGTATCGAAGAGCAAGGATCCGGCCCTCGCGCATCGGCAGTCGCTCGATCGATTTGCGGAGCGAATTCGCAACGTCGAGCTCCTCAGTGACCTTGACAGGATCCGCGGCATCTTCATCTTCGATGAAGTCGCCCAGCTGCGCACCGTCTTCACCGATCGGCTGTTCAAGACTGACCGTGTCGGCGACCGCCAGGGCCAACTCGACCTTGGAAACCTCCACACCGGCCTCTTCCGCGATCTCCTCAGGCTTCGGATCCCGACCAAGCTCTGCCTTGAGAGATGCCTGGGCTGCACGCACGGCCGCGAGCGTGTCGTGGAGGTGGACGGGAATCCGTACCGTTCGCGACTTGTCAGCAATTGCACGGGTGATTGCCTGGCGAATCCACCATGTTGCGTATGTCGAGAATTTGAAACCTTTGCGCCAATCGAACTTCTCGACAGCACGGATCAACCCGAGATTCCCCTCCTGAATGAGATCGAGGAAGTCAATGCCCGATGTATTCGCATACCGCCTGGCGTTGGCCACGACGAGCCTGAGGTTTGCGGTGAGGAACGCATCCTTTGCTTCTGCCCCACGACGTACCTGGCGCTTCAGGAGGATCTGTTCGCTCTTGGTCTTGAAATCCCCGGCTTCCAGACGCACCTCCGCTGCTTGGCCTGCCTCGATCTTCTGGGCGTAGTCGACCTCGTTCTCAGCGGTGAGGAGCTCGAATTCACCGATCGAAGTGAGGTACTGACTGACGAGATCGGTCGTGAGGCGGCCGCGATCGTCTGTGAGCTTGGACCGCTCACGATCCTTGACAGATCGACTGAGTGTGTCGCGACCCATCCGCTCCTTGGCCTCTTCGCGCTCACGAACAGCCCTGTTAACGATTGCCTTCCGGGGCTTCGAACCGGTCGTCATCCCGTTTCCTCCAAAAGATCGACGGTCGTCTTCGATGGCGGACATGCAGTCAGTCGTCTGGAAGTGCCGGATCCACCTATCCGGTGCGTGCACATCAATATCACACAGTCACCGACGTTTGTGAACCCTTTTTCTTCACCAACCGAAGGTAGGGAGTTCCAGTAACTACCGGCAGATAGTCCGATCCAGGTGTGTGCTACTTCGAGCGTTTACACGACTTCAGAAGTTGGGGAGGAAGATCCGATTTGTCGATTCCACCGTTCTCGATGTGTCTGCACAGCTTGGCGATATCACGCCAATCACGACTGTCACGACGTGGTTCCTCTCTGAACCGGTCGAACGGAATACCGTGCGTCTCGTCGAACTCGAGCGTACGATCGCCGATCTCGCCGAAGGACAGCCACGATGGATCGTCCACGACGGACATGATCTTCTCTATCCCTTCAGGCACATCGTCCAGACAGGCGTCAAGAGCAGGTCCGATTGAATCAGGATCGAGTCCCTCACTGAGAAGCGAACCATCGACCGTCACCCGAAATCCACCGTCGCGAGTCGACTCGAACAACGGAACGTTCGCACCTTCGGACCGCAGACACGACGACCACCGTTCAAGCTGTCGCGCGACAGAATCATCGTTCTGCCCCTGGCTGCGTACGCCAGTGAC
>JAZFUH010000126.1:0-7736 GCA_036447125.1 Acidimicrobiia bacterium
AGGCTTTGTTGACAAAGATCAAGCGGCCCTCATTGTCAACCTGCTGAACCATGTCATATGCGTCGTCGACCAAGTACCGGTAGCGGGCATTCGATGCGGCCACTCGAGCCTGTCCTCGGTGCGCCGACGCACGGTTCAACATCACGGCGATCGTGATGATCAGGCCTGAGATGAAGACTGCGCGGGAGACTCCTCGGGATGGGAGCCAGATGCTGCCGACGGGACATGAAGCCACCAGCCAGGTGCGATCGGCCACTGCGATGTCGTTGTCAATGCATCCCTTCAAGCGAATCTCTGTTCGGCCCCGATAGGGAGCCGACTTCGGGTAGAGCAAGCTGTCATCTGATGAAGTCGATTGATCGAAGACGAAGATGCCGCTGAGCCCCTCTTCGGAAATGGACTGTTCAACGATGTCGCCGACTCTCACAACACCCAGGAGGAATCCCATCACCAGACCACGGTCCTGCTGCTCGGGTGGCTCCTGGCCGTCAGCAAACAAGGGATCGACCACAAGGACGCCGTACTGGTCTCCGCGCTCTTGAACCAGTGTGATCCTCGATGTGGCGGCATGGAGTCCGGTGTCGATGGCCTTGTTGAGTGTTGCCAGCCGCGCTGAGTCTGATGCGAGGTCGAAACCAACGGCGGCCTCGTTTCCCTCCAGCGGCTCCACATAGAACACCGGGAAGTATTCGTCGCGATCGGTGGCTCGAGCCATCTGACCCTGCTCGAGCCGGTCCCTTATCTCGAAATCGACGAATCCGACTTCTCGAGCTACATCCTCGAATGCTTCTCGCTCAGCCGATGTCACTCGCGGAATCCATTCCAGTGCCTGGATACCGACTCTGTCCTTCGTCACGGATAACGTGAAGGTACGGAATTCCTCTCTATCGACGTGGACTGAAGCTTCGAACAGGGCATGGAGAGATCGGATGGTGTCCAATGTGGCGTCGAGATTCTTCTGTAGGCTCGCTACCTGGCGGGTGGCCTGCTCCGCGAACTCCAACTCCGCAGCATCGTCCTCCGACCCCCGGATTATCCAGAACGCAGCTGTACTCAGGCCGAGTCCGAGAACGGCAATCAAGACGAGTCGCCAAGTCGAACTTCGAACCCCTATCTTGGGGAATCTCGGATTCCTGTCACTTGGTGGGATTGTCATGCCGGGTCCCACACCTCATGGCACCTCATTCACGTACCTAGATACGCCAGCAGTGTATACACCGGACGCTCGTCGGTCGCGCCCTGTGATGCGGTGTATCGATCGTACCGCGTCTGTCTTGTTCTCTTCTGGATGACTAGTCAGTCTGGTTGCCCGTCATTGTTTCTCGTCAGGAGACGCACTCTTGTCGATAGGTATTGCAAGGAATCCGAGCACTTGAGCGAGACCCACCACGATGCCGAGCCCCAAAGACGTCAGTACTGAAGGAACACACAACCATCCCCGCGTTGTCGCGAGGGCCCAACTTGCTGAAGCAACGATCGCGGCAGCTATCGACGGGCTTGTCACGGTCGACGAGAGCGGACGTATCGTCGAGTGGAATCCAGCAAGTGAAAGCCTCTTCGGCTTCGCACGCGATGAAGTGCTCGGTAGGCGGTTCATCAGCGTGTCGAAGTTCGAGGCGCTTCGAAGCCCTGGCGACGTCAAGGCACTATCGGTGCACGGACGTATTGACATGGAAGCGATCATCGGCCGGCGCGTGGAACTGCAAGCGGAAACTAGGGCCGGCGAGAGTCTCCTGATAGAGGTTGAAACTACGGAATTCGAAGTCGAAGGCTCTCTCTTCTATTCCGTCTGGATCCGCGATGTGACCGGTCAAAGACAGCTTCGCGAAGCACTCGACTTGAGTGATCGGCGATTTGAGGCAATCGTCGAAAACGCATCTGACATAATCTCCATGCTTGACGCCGACGGGTCATGGTTGTACACCTCCCAGGCTGGAGTCCGGCAGATGGGATATGAGAAAGGCTTCAGCCCAGAGAACGGCCTGCTCTCACTGGTCCATCCCGATGATCGCCATATCGCAACGACGAGCTTCGAAGCCGTCATGTCAGCTCACGGGGTCGTCAGTCCCCCGACTCAATTCCGCGTTCTCGACGTCGAAGGTGAAGTGCATTGGTTCGAGAACGTCGGCATCAACATGATCGAAAACCCTGCTGTAGAGGCAGTGGTCATCTACTCCAGGGACGTTTGTGATCGCCATCGCGTCCTTGAGCAACTTCAACACCGGTCGCAGCAACTCAGCACGGTACTCGACACAGCGGGATCCGCGATTCTCATAGAGGATGCCGACAGCACCGTGTTCTACGTCAACGATGCCTTCATCGACATGATGCGGATTCAGCAACCGCGAGAGGAGATCGTGGGTCAGCCGGGTCGGTGGATCCACGAGCACATTGCGTCGCTCACCGTCGATCCAGAGGAGTACATGAGATCACATGAGGATCTTCGGAACATCGAGGAACCAACTACCTACGAAGATATTCGGTTCGCCGACGGTCGAAACCTGAAGCGGGACTGTAGGCCAATGCAACAGGATGGCAGTCTTGGTTCAGTTCTGTGGTGGTATTGGGATCACACGCGCGAGCACGAAGCGGTTGCCGTACGCGAACGGATGCTGAAGAGAGAACGACACGCAAGAGCACTCATAGAGAAACAGAACGAATCATTGATACAGCTCGGCGAACTCAAGAACGAGCTCGTGGCCACTGTGTCTCATGAGATCCGCACTCCGCTGACAGCGATCGTGTCGTTTGTGGAGTTGCTCGATGACACTGGCATCGGGCCACTGAACGAGACCCAGCAGGGTTTTCTGGATACGCTTCGATCGTCAGCAAGCAGACTCATGACGCTCGTCGACGACCTCTTGTTGCTGGTCCGGCTCGACTCAGCGACACTGGCTCTGGAATCAATTGAACAGGACATTGTCGAGGTGGCTCGCAGCGTCACCGCATCGTTCGCGCCTGCGGCAGAGTGCAAATCGATCGACCTGGTGCTCCTCCTGCCGCCTGAACCAGTCCCCGCGGTGTTCGACCCTGCGCGAATCGGGCAGGTGGTTTCGAATCTGGTTGGGAATGCGATCAAGTTCTCGACCGGTGGAGCTGTAACCGTAGAACTTGAAACCACGGAGGCGGAGTGGATTCTCACCGTGTCAGACGCGGGCATTGGAATCCCCGCCAACGAGCAGGGTGACATATTCGAGCGGTTCTCGAGGGCGTCGAACGCCAGGAGCAACATGATCGACGGTTCCGGACTCGGGCTAGCCGTTTGCCGACGGATCATCGAGCTCCACGGCGGGATCATCGATGTCGAGAGCGTCGAAGGAACAGGTTCCGTCTTCACGGTTCGCGTACCGAAAGGCATGGTCGGCACATGAACCAGACAGTTCTGATCGTTGAGGACGACGCTGCGATCCGCGAGGTGGTCAAGGTTGTCCTCGAGCGAACCGGACTGCGCACGATGACGACGCCGCACGGCCGTGAGGGGCTCAGGATGCTGTATGAAATGCGGCCAGACATGGTTGTGCTCGACGTTGGTCTTCCGGACATTGACGGTTGGGAGGTACTTGAAAGAATCCGTGATGTCTCGGATGTCCCGGTTCTGATGCTCACCGCACGCGGTCTCGACCATGAGAAAGTACGCGGCTTCCAGGGCGGTGCAGACGACTACGTGACAAAGCCGTTCTCCAACGCAGAATTGGTTCAGCGTGTCATGGCGATACTCCGAAGAGTTGGTCAGACAACTATCACAAGCGTTTACGAGGATCGCAACGTTCGCATCGACCGCACAATGCGCGATGTCTATGTTGACGGCGATCGTATCGACCTGTCCGCGCTCGACTATCAACTCCTTCTCGCTTTCGTCGACCACCCAGGACAGGTGCTGTCCCGAGGGCAACTCCTTGAACTCGCGTGGAAGGACCCACTTCGAATCGGTCCCGATCGCGTGAAATTCGCTGTCGGCCGGCTGCGAGGGAAACTCGGCTGGGTCGGATCATCACCAATCGAGGCGGTGCGGGGCGTCGGGTACCGCTATCGACGAGACATCTAGCCGCTACGTTCAGGTCGAGAGCGGGGTAAGAGCCGTCCAACGACACCCAGAATGACGTCGCCCGGGCAAGAGGGGAACCCCAGATTGCGGAGTTACCACACCTCTGCTGAGACGAATCTCGCGACACGAAACATCAGCGTCACCGAGTAATCGCGACCGACAGTCGGATCCGAGTCCCTCACGATCACGTACACGTCGACTCGCATCCCGCTCCAACATGCCGCTACCGATCTGCTACCGATCGCGTACCCGAGCAGCACCTCTCGGAGCCGACAATGTCAACGGCAGTGAAACACGAACGTGCAAAGCAGGCTTGCCGTGCAGGAGACCGTACCATCACGAATTGGGGAACAAGGAGCAACACTTGTCGAGTACGCAGTGCTCCTTGCGATCTTGGTCGTACTCTGGATCCCTGTCATTGGCGCCACCAACTACGCGATGTCTGGCGTATTCGCCGGATGGACCGACCACTTTTCGGACGCTGGATCCGGTCCTACGAGCGGCAACGGCACGACGACCACGACGACGGTGCCACCGACCACAACGACCACGACCGCTGCTCCAGGCGACAGCGAAGAACCTGAACCTCAGACCAAGACAGCTGTATTCGAAGACGAGATCTCAGTGATTTTCGAGGCCACC
Organism: Acidimicrobiia bacterium; assembly: GCA_036447125.1. Taxonomy (GTDB): domain Bacteria; phylum Actinomycetota; class Acidimicrobiia; order Spongiisociales; family UBA5794; genus B3-G11. The sequence continues at coordinate 4,688 of JAZFUH010000126.1, forward strand.
GATGGTGTCGTGACCTACGGTTCCGTCGAGGCGCATGGATGGACGTACAAGGTCACCAAGGACACAGGGCGCAGGGTCCATCTGAAGTTCACTCATGAGGAGAGCGGTGATCAGGTCACCGTGAAGGGCTGGCTACACAAGAGAGATGAGTTGAAGACCAGCGTCAAGCAACCCTGAAATAACGCCTTGTTGTCGCGCCTGACGGGCGCTCGACGAGACCCGGAACAACGGCGTGCCAGCTATCTCCGTGGTCACCTTTCACGGTCGCACTCAAGCCATCGATTGCTTGTGAACGTCGGCTTCTATCCCGCCCCGGGCGCCACTACCAATCTGCTACTGATCGCGTACCTGACCAGCACCCGTCGACGTCGATGATGGAAGTAGATGCGATGAGCGATCTCGAGGAAGGAGACGAACAACATGCCGGCGACGACAACACGACCAACGGAAGAGGCAGGCCTGTTTACAGATGATCGGCGATGGCCAGGAGGCCGTTGGTCATATCTTTCGGCTGAAAGTCGGCCGCTCACAGGTCGATCTGTGCTGGTAGTCGAAGACGATCGAGCGACCGCCTACTTCGTCAGGTTCGTCCTTGCAGACGTGGGCGGTGCCAACGTACAGGTCTACAGCGACCCAGCCATCGCCCTTCAGACAGTTGAGCCGGGCAACTGGGATGCCGTAATTACCGACATCAAGCTGCCTTCGATGACCGGGAGCGAGTTCACGCGTCGTGTTCATCGAATCGATAGATACCTGCCGGTAATCACCATGACCGCATTCCCTACTTTGGCAAATCGAATCAGGAGCGCAAAAGCCGATTCGGTCAGATTCCTCACCAAGCCGGTGCCCGGCGAGTTGCTGGTCAGCTCCGTACTTGAGGTGGTAGATCCGTTCGGCAACTGGATCCAAGAGGCTGGGTGACCTCGCGGCTTTGCCCGGCGCCCCCAACGGGCAAAGCCGCTGGCCCTCGGATGAGCCACATGTCACAGGCGTTCCTGAGTCGCGCGGCCGGATAGCAAGGGGCACGCGTGTATTGAGAATTGACTGATCGCGGATCCGAATCAGGTGGATACCCCGAATTCCCGGGTGGACTTCCCAGCAGTCGGAAAGCGAGGCTTGATCCTCTGGGCTCTTCAAGCTCAGGATCAGTAGGATGGGTCAGTAGCCGGGCCTGAGGGAGAAGTGGCTGCGACCATCACGATTAATCCTCGCTTCCGTGGGCCGCTGGCCTCGGGTAACGGCGGTGTGTCGGCCGGGCTTGCGGCCGAGTTCGTGGAGGGACCGGCGACAGTGCGACTGCGACGCCCGCCTCCGCTTGGCAGGCCCCTCCAGGTGCGTCGAGCGGTAGGGGTCGTCCAGGTAATGGATGCCGATGAGGTTGTCCTGGAAGCTGCGGGCGGGACCCACCCCGTTGAGTTGCCGGCCGATCCTGACATCCTCGCGCGGGTCTTCAAGCGAGGTACGACACCGGTACCCGAAGGTTACGCCGCCCCGGAGTGCTTCGTGTGCGGTCCCCGCGAGGACGGGCTCGGCATCTGTCCACGTCATCTGCCCGGGACGGAGGTATGGGCAACGGTGTGGATCCCCAACGCGTCGGTCTCTGCCGATGGTGTCACCGTCGACCCCCACATTGTGTGGGGAGCGCTCGACTGCCCGGCCGGTATCGCGGTGGTGCGATACGGGTTGGTGGAGCCGGAGTTCTTCCCAGCCCTCGCTAGCTTCACCGCCAGCCTCGAGCATCCGGTACCCGTCGACCGCCCGGTGGCGGTTTTCGGTTGGCTGATCGATGAGGACGAACGACGTGTCAACGGGGGCACCGCCATCGTCGACGACGATGGCACCGTCTTCGCCAGCGCCTACGCACAGCACGCCCGGCTGCCGCTTGAATTCGCCAGCAGCTGATACTCAGCTCTTGGTCCCGAAACTTGCTGGATGACCAACCATCTTGGCTTGGACTCCCAGGAGCAAAGCAACCGGCAGGCACATAACGACCACTGTGTGGTAGCAGAATCGACCGGGAACGTCGCCCGATATTTGGTCGGCGGGCACCAAGCCACACATGCCACGCCATTCTGTGGGACGTTGCCGAAACCAACGTTCACTACTGCACAACGCCGGCCAGCGGCTTTGGGAGCCAAGTTGGGAGCCATTCGCTGTGGATTCGTGTGGACGGCTGTGGACGCCTGTGGAATCGAAACCCTTTCGTTTCGGCATGTGTGGACGGCTGTGGACACCTGTGGACACCCCTTGGAGATCTACGGATCAGAAGGTTGGGGGTTCGAGTCCCTCCGAGCGTGCCACGGAAGCCCTTGCCCTGCAAGGGCTTCTCTCTTTCAGGTGTGCGACTGTTGCAGAGTTGATGTGAGAATTCTGGGTGATTTCTTGGTCCAGCTCTTGCAATTCGTCGAGATCGGGAGCTCTTGTGGGGCTTGACATCCAGCCCTATGATTTCACAAGACCTGCAATGTGTGATTCACTCAGGGCCCTGCAGATAGTGTGGCTACAGAGACTAGTTGCACCTCAAGTTCGCGGAGCTGGGTACGCGCCGCGACATGGTCTTCAAGGTTTCGGGCTAGGCGGTCAAGTTGTGGACCACGAGTTCTTTGATAGACGAGTCGTCTGTCAGTGCTTCGATCATCCCTTGGAACTGAGGCCGACTCGCTGTACGTGCGGATGTTCCTGCATCGCAGAATTCCTCGGCGAGCGACCAGCCTTCATCTGCGATCAGTCGAAGAGATGTCTCCCGCGGCGCAGGTGTCTAGTGGTCTGTCGCGGATTCAGTGACCCGGTCGAGTGCGGCTCGGCCTCGGCGGTCTTGTGCCAGATGAACGGTTTCGGGTCTTTGTTCCAGTGCTCAGTCCACACTTCGATGGAGTCGATGAGCTGGTCGACGCTGGTGAAGCTGCCGCGGCGTAGGCGTTTGTCGGTGAGTTCTTTGAACCAGCGTTCGATGAGGTTTAGCCATGACGACGAGGTGGGTATGTAGTGGATGTGCCACCGGTCTTTCCGGGAGGGATGTTCGAGCCATTTGGTGACGTTGTCGTGTGTG
>JAZFUH010000127.1:0-7538 GCA_036447125.1 Acidimicrobiia bacterium
GAATGCCTGAACCAGATAGTCGCTCCCCGCTGCCTGGATGCCGAAAATGCGCGGAGGGCGATCGATCCATCCCAGGGCGATCGCATCCTTTACGGCTTTGTGGATGCCGCCGATGATCGACCCATCACCCACACTGACGAAGATCGCGTCGGGCACTTCCCAGTTGAGATCTTCGAGGATCTCAAGACCGGCGGTCTTCTTCCCCTCGGTCATGAATGGGTTGTATCCGGTATTGCGGTTGTACCAGCCGTATTCGGCTGATGCTTCCATGCAGAGGTCGAAAGCGTCGCCGTAAGTGCCGTTGACGAGAACAACGGTCGATCCGTATGCGAGGAGCTGGGCGACCTTCGCTTCGGGTGCCGATGCCGGAACGAATATAACGCTGGCCTGACCCACGCTGGCTGCGATACCGGCGAGAGCCGCTGCGGCGTTCCCCGTGGATGCGGTCGTGACGATGTCGGCTCCACGCTCCTGTGCTTTCACGAGGGCCATTGCAGATGCCCGGTCCTTCAGTGAGGCCGTCGGCTGACGGCCTTCGTCCTTGACCCACACCTTGGCCAGGCCAAGCTTCGTGGCGAGCGGTGCAGCGTCGTACATCGGTGTTCCGCCAACCGTGAGCGGGGGGACAACAGCGTCCGGGGAGATCGGCATCAACGGTCGATACCTCCACATCGTGCGATCGCGGTCCGCTGCGAGGGTCTCGCGGGTGAATGTTGCGCCGATGCGTTCGTAGTCGTACCGGACATCGAGGATGCCCTCGTTGCCGTGGTCCGGACAGACGTACCCGGCGTAGTCCGCCGGATACGTCTTGTGACAGATCACACAGGTGAGTCCGACAACATTTGTCATCGAACGATCCTGGTGCCGGTCTCACCTGCCATGGCCAGTTCGAGATTCGCCGGGTTGGTGATGAGAGCTTCCTTGCCCCCGGCCTCGAGGAACTGGACGACGGCTCGCATCTTGGGAGCCATCGAACCCTCCGCGAAGTGTCCACCCTCAGCGAGGTACTGCTTCACCTCATCGAGAGTGAACTGGTCGACCCAACGCTGTTCGGGCGTACCGAAGTTCAGGGCGACCTTCTCGACAGCTGTTGAGATGAGCAACAGGTCGGCGTCGACCTGGTTGGCGAGCATTGCCGACGCCAGATCCTTGTCGATCACCGCGGCGATGCCCTCGAGATCACCATCTTCGTTCTCGACGACGGGGATACCGCCCCCACCGACCGCGATCGTGACAACGCCGGCATCAAGCAGCCCGCGGATCACATCGAGCTCGACGATCCGCATCGGCTGAGGAGAGGCGACGACCCTGCGCCACCCGCGGCCGGCGTCCTCGAGGACATCCCAACCCTCCTCGTCGCGCCGACGCATCGCTTCTTCCTTCTCCATGAACGAGCCGATCGGCTTCGCGGGATTGCCGAAGGCCGGATCGTCGGCGTCCACCTCGACCTGGGTCACAACCGTGACGACGCTCTTGTCGATGCCTCGCTGACGGAAGTCGTTGACCAGGTTCTGCTGGAGCATGTATCCGATTGCACCCTGGGTGTCTGCCCCGCAGTAGTCGAGGGGGACCTCGTGGAGCTCGCTACTCGCAAGCTCCGATCGGCGCAGGATGAACCCGACCTGAGGCCCGTTTCCATGGGAGATCGCAACGTCCCATCCCTGCTCGACAAGAGCAGCGATGTGGTCGTCTGTCTCGGCCGCTGCGGCGTACTGGTCCTGGACCGTCTGATGGTCGCCGTCTGGGATCAGTGAATTGCCGCCGATGGCAATGACGAGTCTTGGCATTACTCCCAGGCTCCGAGAACCGACGAGATGAGCGCCATGCGCATCACAACGCCGTTATAGGCCTCCTGCCAGTAACGGGCGTGCTTGAGATCGTCGACCTCAAGCAAGAGCTCGTCCATGCGGGGGAGCGAGTGGAGAATGATCGAGTCACCCTTGGCCCTGGACATGACCTCTTGGGTGATCTTGTAGTTGTCTGGCGTGATTCCGTAATCGTCCGGCCTCTCATGAACCGGGATCGTGTAGTCCGGCTGGATCACGGGCTCCATGTAGATGACGTCAGCTTCACCGATGATCTCGTCGATGTGCTCGACGGTCCGGTAGCTCGTTCCCTTTTCGTCGAGCTCTGCGAGGAATTCCGGTAGGGGAGCCATCTCCTCTGGGGACAGGATGACCATCTCGGCGTCGAACTGGCTCAGTGCGTATCCGAGGGAGTGCATCGTGCGCATACGGTGGTCGCCGATCGCGACAAAGGTCAGCCCATCGAGCGTCCCCTTCTCCTTGAGTACCGTGTAGAGATCCGTGAGAACCTGCGTGGGATGCTCACCCCAGCCGTCGCCGGCGTTGATGACGGGGATGGAGGCCCACTTGGCTGCCTCGTGTGGCGCACCCTGTTCGAAGTGTCGCATGACAAGAACATCGCCGTAGTACTCGAGCATGTGGACGGTGTCTTTGATCGACTCCTGATAGAAGTCGCCTGCCCGGGTCATCTTTGCATCGGAGAACCCGGTCACATGGCCACCAAGACGGTGCATCGCGGCTTCGTGGGCGAGACGCGTCCGGGTGGATGGCTGGTAGAAAGCTGTCACCAGTGTCTTGTGGGCGAGGAGATCGGTGTTCCGGCGCTCTCGTGCGATCGGCTCGAGGCGGTCCGCAATCTCGAAGAGGTGGAAGAACTCGTTTCGCTCGAATTCCTTGAGCGAGAGGATGTCGCGTCCGGCGAAGCTGCGCATGCGTGAACTCCTATGGTTGGCCTGGGTATATTGGTCATACTATAGTACGACATGATGACCGTATGCCAACCAGGGCGCTCCCGATGATCACACGCAATCCATCACTCACCGATCAGGTGAAAGCGCATATAAAGGATCGCATCGCCAGTGAGGGATTCGAGGGTGGTCGCATCCCGCCGGAGGTTGAGCTCGCAAGCGAGCTCGGGGTGAGCCGCACGACTGTTCGCGACGCGCTGAGCCGTCTCGAGCACGAGGGCACGATCTACCGTCGCCAGGGTGCAGGTACCTTCGTCAGTGAGCAGGGACTCCAGATCAAATCGAGGCTCGAGGACATCTGGTCCTACGAAAAGGTGCTCGAAGATCACGGATATGAGCCATCGGTTCGTGTGCTCAGCGCCTCCCAGATCCAGACGGATCCCTACACTGCCGAAGCGCTCGAGCTCGACGAGGATGACGTTGTGCTTGTCATCGAGAAGCTGTTCCTCGAGGATGAGGACCCTGTGATGTTGACCGTCAACCGCATTCCGAGCCGCATCCTCACCGACTCGGAATACGCCGAGAGTGAGGCGGCGCCGGTGTACGAGTTCATCGAGCGTCACTGCAACCGAACTCTCATGCATTACCTCTCAGAGATCATCCCTGTGTCCCTCGATACGGACACGGCAGAAAAACTCGGGGTCGAACCCGGTACCTTGGCGATCTCGTTCGACGAGATCGGATTCGACCAGAACAACAAGCCGATCGTGAGGGGGACGTCGTATTTCCGCGATGACCTCATCCGGTTCAGGCTCATCAGAAGGAGAAGCGGGGCGTGAACCCGTGTAACTCCACCCACGAGCTACGAAGGAGCAATTGATGCAGACGCATCTGCACGGTCGTGACATGATCACGACCCAGGAATGGACGAAGGACGAACTCGACACGGTGATCGACATCGCCCTCGACCTCAAACGTCGTCGAGCCCTGGGCGAGCCGCATGCGCTGCTTCGCGACAAGGTCCTAGCGATGCTGTTCTTCTTCGCAAGCACGCGGACCAGGGCGAGTTTCGAAGCAGGGATGGCTCAGCTTGGTGGCCATGCGATGTTCCTCGACTCCACAAGCACCCAGATCGGCCACGGTGACACGTGGAAGGAGATCGGTGACATCCTCGGTCGCTACAACGATGGCATCGCGATCCGTCAGGTCGACTGGGGTATCGGCAACGAGTACATCCGCGCCGTTGCAGAGGCAAGCCGAACCCCTGTTCTCAACATGCAGTGTGACTGGTACCACCCCCATCAGGCACTTGCGGATCTGCTCACGATCATCGAGCAGAAGGGTGACCCGCGAAAGCTCACGATCAACATGAGCTATGCATACGCATCGAGCTACCAGAAGCCCATAAGCGTTCCCCAGAGCTTCATCCTGCTGATGACCCGCTACGGAGCGAATGTGCGTCTGACGCGTCCGCCGGAGTTCAAGCTGATGCCGGAGATCGTTGCTCAGGCGGAGGAGAACGCCAAGAAGTTCCACGGCTCGTTCGAGATCGTCGAAGACTTCGAAGAGGGTATGGCCGGTGCGGATGTCGTCTATGCCAAGGCATGGGGCTCCATGCTCACGACGTCGGACCTCGATGAGTCTGCGAAGATCTCGGACAACTACAAGGACTGGATCGTTGATCCGCGTCGCATGGAGATGGCCAAAGAGGATGCCATCTACATGCACCCGCTCCCAGCCGATCGGAACATCGAGGTCACAGACGATGTCATCGACGGGCGTTGGAGCCGCGTGTTCGACCAGGCCGAGAATCGGCTGCATGTCCAGAAGGCGGTCATGGCGCTCACGATGTAGACGGAACCCGACGGATGACCCGGGAATGCGTCCGCATCCCCGCAACTGGGAAGGCGACACAGGATGACATCGACACGATGGAACGTTCACAACCCGGACGGCGATCACCGGGTGATCGTCACAAAGGAACTCCCAGGCACCAGGTGGCTCGATATCCTGACCGCCTCTGGCTGTCGTGTGGAGATCTGCACGTCTGACGAGGTGCTCACGTTCAGCGAGATCAGTGAGCGGATCGGCGAATCCTGTGACGGCGTCATCGGGCAATTGACCGAGACCTGGGACGCCAAGCTGTTCGCCGTTCTAGCCGCAGCAGGCGGTAAGGCATACTCGAACTATGCAGTCGGGTACAACAACGTTGATGTAGCGGGTGCGACCGCCTCGGGGATTCCGGTCGGGAACACGCCGGGTGTTCTGACAGAGACGACGGCCGAGATGGCTATTTCTCTGACCTTCGCTGCCGGTCGCCGGATCGCTGAGGCCGACCGTTTCATGCGAGGCGGCGAGTACCACGGCTGGCTTCCCGCCCTGTTCATGGGCGTGCGCTTCCACGGCGGTACCGTCGGAGTCATCGGTGCGGGCCGCATCGGCGCTGCCTATGGTCGGATAATGGTCGAAGGACACAAGATGAACCTCGTCTATTTCGACCTCTACCCGAACGAGACGCTCGAGCAATATGTTTCGGACTACTCCGAGTTCCTCGTTCAGCACGGCGGGGATCGTGTGACGGCCAGGCGGGTCGAGACGCTCGAGGAACTGTTGAGGGTCTCGGATGTTGTCAGCGTGCACACGGTGCTCGACGACAGCACCCATCACCTCATCAATGCCGAACGACTGGCAGCGATGAAGTCCGATGCCATCCTTGTCAACACGAGCCGTGGACCGGTCATCGATGAGGCCGCACTCGTAGCCCATTGTCGTTCGCATCCCCTGTTCACCGCCGGTCTGGACGTGTTCGAGAACGAGCCGGCGATGATGCCGGGACTCGCTGATCTCGACAACGTCGTGATGGTCCCGCACATCGCCTCTGCAACCAAGTGGACCCGCGAAGGTATGGCGACCCTCGCCGCAGCGAACGTCGCCGCGATGGTTCAGGGTTACCCGCTGTGGGGCAGCGAGGACGTGCTCCCATTTCTGTCTGGTGACATCCCACATGCGGCACCGAGCATCGTCAATGCGACCGATCTGAACATCGAGTAGAAGGAGACCAGAAACATGCGCATCGCAGACCGGATCGCGAACCTTGGTACCGAGACTGCCTTTGCCGTCTCGGCCGAAGCAGCAGTTTTCGCCTCTGAGGGAAACAGGGTCTTCCCATTCCACCTTGGAGACATCAATCTCCCTACGCCTTCCACCGTGGTCGATGGGGCGCAGCAGGCGATCGCAGACGGGAAGACCGGTTACTGCCCGAACGCTGGTATTCCACAGCTGCGAGAGGCCGTTGCCCAGGACGTCGCCGTGTCCCACGCCACCGATTACGCGGCAGAGAACGTTGTGATCCAACCCGGTGGAAAGCCGACGATCGGAAAGTTCATCCTGACCATGATGAACCCGGGAGACGAGGTGTTATACCCGAATCCGGGTTATCCGATCTATGAGTCCCAGATCGAGTTCAACGGCGGAGTCGCCGTGCCGTACGGGTACGTCGAGGGAGCCAAGAACTTTGCGATCGACTTCGACACGATCGAGCGCGGGTTGACAGACAGGACCAGCCTGTTGATCCTCAACGACCTCCAAAATCCCATGGGTGCAGAGTGCTCGATCGAGGAGCATGAGCGCCTCGCGGAACTCGTACTCGAGCACGACCTCTACGTGCTCGCAGACGAGGCATATTTCGACATGCGCTACTCAGGGAAGAGCACGTCGTTTGTAGAGCAGCCAGGCATGGCCGAACGCACTGTTGTGCTCTACACATTCTCGAAGAAATTTGCGATGACCGGTTGGCGCCTCGGGGCAAGTATCGGGCCGAAAGAGATCGTCGACGTGATCGCCAAGATCAACGTGAACGACGAGTCGTGCTCGAACCACTTCATCCAGTACGGCGCCCTCGCAGGGCTCCAGGGAGACCAGAGTGAAGTCCAGGCGATCCTCGACACCCTCGAGGCACGAAGGGACGCAACGGCCGCCGGGCTGAACGCGATCGAAGGCATCAGCACCTTCGTACCGAACGCAACCTTCTACCTGTTCCCGAATGTCACCGAGCTGATGGAACGCAAGGGCATGAACGATTATGAAGATTTCCGCCGGGCGGCGCTCCACGCGACCGGTGTGTCCTTCACCTCCCGCATCCACTTCGGACGCGAGCTCGACGATGAGCCAAACCGCTACATCCGCCTTGCCTACTCAGGCATCGGGGTCTCGGACATCGAGGAAGGCCTCGCCCTCCTCAAGACCTGGGCCGAGAACTAACCGACCCGTCCCCCCAAAATGGAGGGACGTGGTTCCCCGGCTTGTCCCAACTAAAGGGAGGACAAGTCCCCGATGATGTCTTCGGGGCGCACAGGGACCCTTGTCAGGGTCTTGCCTGTTGCGGCCGCGATTGCAGCGACGATGGCTGGAGTCGAACTGATCGTCGGAGACTCCCCGATCCCTTTTGCACCGAAGGGACCCCAATGATCGCCCTCTTCGATGATCCGGGTCTCGACGTCGGGAGCATCAAGGAAGGTCGGGATCAGGTAGTCGGTGAACGTGGGATTCAGAATGACGCCCTTGTCGACGACGAGCTGTTCCATGATTGCAAGACCCATGCCCTGCATGATGCCTCCCTCGAGCTGGCCCGTGATCGCTTGCGGGTTGAGGGCCTTGCCGACATCTTGGGCCGTGTCGACGCGCACGACACGTACGAGGCCGAGCTCAGGGTCGACATCGACGACCGCCCTGTGAGCCGCGACGACGAATCCTGCGTGCACATCGCCCTGACCGTTCTCGTCAGGCGCAAAGGTCTCGGGATGGCGGAAACGTTCATGATATTCGA
>JAZFUH010000128.1:0-2274 GCA_036447125.1 Acidimicrobiia bacterium
CTGCGTGCACCTTGTGACATCAGGTGTTTCCTGTCGTCCTCGGCAACGGCCAGTTACGAGGAATCGCCCTCTCGTATTGGTGTGAACGACTCACGCATGCATAAGTGCTGCGAGTTCAGGGGGTCATTGCAACACTTGGGCGATACGTTCGGCTCACAGGGGGCGCATAGGTGCCGTTATGTGCGCCGGTTGGCAGCCCGAAAGTTACGGCCTTGCGCCGCGCGGACGATCGTGGAAACGGCCACGGATGACCAACTTCTTCTAGGTTGGTGAAATGCGGAATGCACTGAGGATCCTCATAGCGACGTGGGATGGGGCAGGGAACGTTCCTCCAATCAGGACGCTTGCTGGCGCTTTGGCCGCCCGAGGCGATGATGTCCACGTTTTGGGGCACGAATCAACTCGTGAGTCGTTTGAAGACACGGGCAGCACGTTCATTGGATGGGCAAGCTCCTCCCAGCCGCCCTTCATCAGAGAATTCGTGCCGGAAGATCTCGAATCGGCCTACGCAGAGGAGCACATCTTTTTCGGCAAGTCATATCAGTCGGACCTACGCCCGGTCATAGAACAACTGAGGCCGGATGTTGTGATGGTCGATGTGAATCTGAGGTACGGAATCCTCGAAGGTCTCCGGGTCGATCAACCACTGATTGTGCTCTGCCACATTCTCTACGGAATCGCCGTACGTTATGACGACACGGTGACCCCTTACTTCCCTGAACTCGCACAGGCCGCACTTCGCGATGGAGTTCCCGAATTCGCTTCGAGGCGGGCGATGATGGATCTGGCTGACCGTGTTCTCGTATTCAGCTATGCCGGTTTCGATCCACTCTCTGGAACGGATGCGGGCAAGAGCGTGGTCCACGTAGGCCCTCTTAGGGTTGCGGGCGAGAAGCCGTCCGGCTGGGAACGCCTTGTACCCGATCGCGAGCTTGTGCTCATCGCCCTGAGCACAAGCGACCAGAATCAAGGAGCGACACTGCAGCGGCTTTGCGACGCCTGCGCCCAGCTCGAAATCGAAGCTGTCATCACCACCGGGCCCATGGTCGCACCCGAGGACCTTGACACCTCAGAAAACGTGACGGCAATCGACTTCGTCAACCACGATCACATTCTGCCAGAGACGGACCTTCTGATAACTCACGCAGGCCACGGAACCGTGGTGGCAGGCCTCACATATGGCGTACCGATGATGTGCATGCCTTTCGGCAGAGACCAAGACTTCAACGCAGACCGTGTGGCAGAGCTGGGACTAGGCACAGTGGTAAACCCGAACTCGCAGACCGATGTTCTGAGTCGATTAATCCGCGACATGCTCGATGACGACGCCCTAAGACATCGAGCCAGGCAGTTCAGAGATTCGCTGCAAACACACCCCCGCATTCGAGAAGCACTGGCAGTGATCGACCACGCCGTCGACAGCTCACAACAAGGCCGGTGAGACCAGATTCTCCCCGTTCCTCCCCGCTCACAGCTCGCACAGTCCACCTGACGACCGAGCGTGCATAACTGGCAATATTTCCGGCCTCAGACGACGAGCATAGGTGCCGTTATGTGCGACAGGATCAGGCTGTTATTGCCCGCCGATGTCGCTGGACGAGTATGGTCTCCCTACTCTTGGAGGAGGCACCGTGGTCGTGGATCAAGCGGAGTTGAAGCAAGCGATCGAGCTTGGTGAGGAGGACTTCTTCCGTATCTGGCAGAACGGGCCTGAAGTCACACGGTGGGACACTCTCCCTGTCCAAGTCGGAGATGCGGCACCCGGCTTTGCGTTACCCGATCAGACAGGAACGGCTGTGAGCCTCGACAGCTTGCTCGCTTCTGGGCCAATCATTGTGCTTTTCTGGCGTCACTTTGCGTGCGGCTGCGGTGTCGAGCGAGCAGCCCGGTTACGAGACGAGCTCGCCGACTACCGAGCGACCGGTGCATCCGTCCTGATTATCGGTCAGGGGCTCCCAGTCCAAGCAGCCGCGTATGGCGAGGAACATGACCTTGATCTGCCGATCCTCACCGACAAGGACAGATCGACCTATCGGGCATACGGCCTTCTTGACGCCTCTCTTCCTCAGGTGGTGTTCGACGCTCCCCAGTGGCTGTGGTCCTATTCCGAAGAGACAGCGAAACGCTTCATCGAGGACCGCCGAATTGCAGGGCGCAGGCTCGTCAACAACCCGTGGCTACTGCCTGGAGAGTTCGTCGTCGACGACGACGGGACACTCAAGCACACCCACCGCTACCAGCACTGCGAGGACTTCCCCGACCCACGCATCCTGA
>JAZFUH010000129.1:0-6314 GCA_036447125.1 Acidimicrobiia bacterium
CTCACCCGAAGACGGGCGCACCATCCCAAGGATCGTCTTGAGGGTCGTGGTCTTCCCCGAGGCGTTCCCCCCGAGGAGACACACCAACTCACCCGCGTTGATCGCAAGATCGATGTCCTTGAGCACATGCACGGGGCCGTAGTGGATGTTGACACCACGGATCTCCAATACCGGGGTCTTGTCACCCATTCTTGGCCTCCGCCGGTCGACCGAGGTAGGCCTCGATTACGTCTGGGTCCTGTGAGATCGTCCCATAATCCCCCTCAGCGATCTTCACGCCGTGGTCAAGCACCACAACGCGGTCAGATACATCCCGGACAACACGCATTTCGTGCTCGATCACAACAACGGTGTAGCCCTTGTCCTGACGGAGCTGCTTTATCAGGTCGGTTAGTTCGGCTGTCTCACGTGGGTTCATGCCTGCTGTCGGTTCGTCGAGCAGTATCAGCTCAGGCATCGTCGCCATCGCCCTTGCGATCTCAAGGCGACGCCGATTCGCGTACGACAGGACATATGCGGGCTGGTCCCAGCGGTATCCCTTGAGCCGTTGTCCGAAGAACGAGAGGACCTCCTTTGCGAATTCCTCGATCTCACGTTCCTCCCTGCGGAACGAAGGCGTATTCAACAAGGTCCCGATCATGCCCGTCTTCGTTCGGCAGTGCTGAGCAACCATCACGTTCTCGAGCACGGTCATGTTGGGGAAGAGCCTGACATTCTGGAATGTGCGAGCGATGCCAAGTTCGGTGATCTCGTGTGGCTGGTGGTCAGCGATGTTGATTCCGTTGAACAGGATCTCGCCTTGATCCGGGGAGAAGTAACCCGTGATGATGTTGAAGAACGAAGTCTTCCCCGCACCGTTCGGCCCGATGACCGAAACGATCTCACCCTTGTCGATATGGAAGTCGACGCCATCAAGTGCCTGGACTCCACCGAAGCCCTTCCGCAGGTCGGTGATCTCAAGTATCGGCATCAGCTGTCACCACCCTCATCCTGATCAGCCGTTTCCCTGAGCCAGGCGTCCTGACTCAAATCGTCCTGGTGGAGTTCCCTCTGTCTTCGCAGAGAAGGCCATAACCCCTCCGGTCGTTTCAGCATCATCGCCACAAGAATCGCTCCGTATATGAGCAGCTTGAATTCGCCGAACTCCTGAAGGAGACCCGGCTGGGTCGGACCGCCAAGTATCCCTATCAGCACGACTGAGCCGACGATCACACCGGGGATCGAGCCCATGCCACCAACGATCACGACGACGAGGATGATGATCGAGACGAGGAGCTTGAACGAGTTCGGAAAGATGGACCCAACCTTGACGGCGAAGACCATGCCTGCCATCGAGGCAAATATCGCACCCATCACGAAAGCCGTGAGCTTCACAGCCGTGGTATTGATACCCATGGCCTCTGCAACGTCTTCGTCCTCGCGCAGCGCCGTCCATGCACGCCCTGTTCTCGAACCTTGCAGCCTCCACGCGACGTAAATGGCGATACCCGCAAGCACCGAAATGAGGTAGAACATCGCTTGAGAGCTTGTTCCTTTGATAGCGACCGGTCCGAGCGCAGCAGACGGGATGTTCAGGATGCCCTGTGCGCCGCCGAAGTATGGCGCCAGCCAGTCGGACAGGAACAGGATCCTGACGATCTCACCGAATCCGAGAGTCACGATCGCGAGGTAGTCGCCCCTGAGTCGGATGACCGGCGTACCGACAACGATGCCCGCTATCGCTGCCATGACAAGCACTATCGCAACGATCAACCAGCCCTCCCACGAGAGGAAGTTCAGCGTCAGCTGGGGCACCCAGTACGGCGACAACGGCGACGTGAGGACCGCCGTGGTGTATGCGCCAACCGCGAAGAATGCCACGTAGCCCAGATCGAGAAGCCCGGCAGATCCGACCACGATGTTGAGTCCAAGGCCCATGAGGACGAAGAGGCCGACATTGGCGAGGAGCTCGTTTGTGAGCCCGCCGAGGATCATGGGAAGGAAGATCACCGCGAGGATCGTGATGATCGCCGCGATGATGTTCTTCCGAAGTCGAACATCAGGATCGAGGTTCATCCGCTCAAGCCTGCGCTCGGACAAGGTTCGCTGGTCCGACCGCCAACCGAGGACTCCCGACAGGCCGGCGATGACAGCACCAGAGACGGTCGTCAGACCACCGTTGAGCGCGTAGATCCAATCAGCGACGAATTCGATGCGTAGCCCCTGAGTGATGTCTGTGACAATGATCTCGAGAAGAGCTACACCCAGAACACCAACAACGGCAGCGCTGAGCGCCGCACGTGTCTTCCGAGGCACAACTTTGAGCGCTCCACCGACGAGACCGAGCACTCCCGATCCAAGGGTCCACAGAACCGTTGCGACACCGAGACTTCGGCCGAACGTGAGCAGTTCCACAAGCTTCGGCCCCAGGTTCCTGAAGATGTCCGTGAAATCGATCGCGTCGATGACGACGATGAAGAACGAGAAGAAGAGTCCCGAAAGAAGGCCGGTCACAAGCCCGGCGACGAGGTCACGCTCACCCTTGACGGGTGCAGGTTTGCCATCAGGCACATCTTCGGTCGCGGCGATGAATCCATAGGCGACCGGCACCCACAACAACGTGACGAAACCGAGGCTCAGCCATGGAGAGACGATGAGCCGCCGGTCGAGGGAGGTGACCATGCCGATGGCTGCGATGAAGGACATCGTGAGGCCGCCAAGCACCCCCCACTTCTGCACCTTCGACCACTCAACGGGGTTGGGTGTCCGGGCCTCGGGTGCCACTGCGCGCTCGAGCGTATCCGTCATCAGGCCCTGTCCTCCTTCCCGAGCTGCTCACCAAACAAGCCGGAGGGTTTGAATATCAACACGAGAACCAGTGCCGTGAACGCCACGACATCCTTCAGTTGGCTCAACCCCGGTATGACGATCGTGAACCCGACCACACCGGTGAGACCCATCAGGATCGCTGCAGCCCCAAGGACGACGAGCCCCTTCCGGTCTATGAATCGCCCGACGATGGCACCGAGACCGCCCGAGAGGATGAGGACGATCGCAAGGGCTGTGGGAACCTGCCAGGCAAGTCCACGCAGAACGATGTTCGGACCCAGTCCCTCGAAGAGACCGAGCAGGATGCCACCGAGCATCGCCCCAACGATGTTCCCGATTCCACCGAGCACAGCCGCGGTGAACGCCTTGATACCGGGTAGGAACCCCATGATGAACGAGACTCCGCGGAACAACAGGGCCCATAGCAGCGCTGCAACGCCGGCCATCGCGCCGCCAACGGCGAATGTCATGACGATGACCCTGTCGACGTTGATTCCCATCAGTGCAGCGATCTCTTTGTCCTCCGCCACCGCCCGCATCGAGCGACCGGTCGCCGACCGCTCCACGAACAGCCAGAGACCGGCCATCGAGATGGTGGCCAGCACCCCGACGAGCAGCGTGGTTCCGGGTATGGCGAACCCGAGAATGTTGATCGGGTCGCTCAGCCACTTCGGCGGTGCGGGATAGGTCTTCACTGCGGGTCCCACGAGGAGTTGCACAGCGTTCTGGATGAAGAACGAGATTCCGATCGACGTGATCAGCGGAATGAGCCTCGGAGAATTGCGCAACGGCCGGTAGGCGATCTTCTCGATGAGCACAGCCGTGAACGTCGAACTGGCCATTGCAACAACAAGAACGATGAGTATCGACAGAATGAAGTTCGACTCCCAGATGCCTGCATCGAACAGGGCATTCGCTGCGAAGAACCCAACCATCGCCCCGACCATGAAGACCTCGCCGTGAGCGAAGTTGATGAACCCGAGAACGCCGTAGACCATCGTGTACCCGAGAGCGATGAGGCCGTACATCGATCCCTGGGCGATACCTGCAACGATCAGCTGCTTCCAGGCTTCGAGGCTGAGACCGTTCCCTTCGATGCCAAGGGCAATCGCACCAACGAAACCCCACACAATTATGAAGATCGCCATGACACGGATGGCCCACAAGAAGGAGTCCGTCCATGAGAACTTGAACGCTCGGGTCCGGGTTGGGGAACTGCTCGTGGTGGTCATGTGAGTGGGAGTAAAGCAGAGAGCCGGCGTCTAGGACGCCGGCTCTCTTCCTTTTCTTGTTGGTTTGCGAGGTCAGCTGTTAGGCGAGAACTCGAAAACGATGTTGCTCTTTCCTGCCTCGACGTCAGACGAGTCTTCGTGCAGAACGATCGAGATCCGCTGTGCACCGCAGTCACCGAAGTCGTCACATGACAGAGTCCCGATGATGCCGCCAAAGCCGGTCGTCGCATCCAACTCGTCACGAAGCGCCTGGCGGTCGATCCAGAGCGTCCCATGGTCGTCCACAAAGGCGACAGCATCGATAGCAGACAACAGCAGCACTGTTGCGTCGTAGCTGTGTGCCCAGAACGGAGCCGAAGGCGCCTCGCCGTATTCGGCGTTGTAGGCAGTCAGGAAGTCGGCTGCCGTCGTCCCGATCTGAGAGGCATTGTTTCCGTAGTCCAGGTTCGGACCAGAGAAGTACATGCCCTCTGTCTCTTTCAACTCCATGAAGTTGTCCACCAACAGGCCATCGGCGCCGATCAGTGTGACGTCTGCCATCCCTGCAACCGACGCTGCCTGCTGGGCGATGAAACCGCCCTCAGGCATGAAGATCGGGAAGTACAGGACCTCAGGAGCCCCTGCAGCGACTTCTGTGAGGACTGGCACCATGTCCGTGTCACCCTTGTTCACGGCCGTAAAGACGACAACCTCGCCACCAAGAGCTTCGAACGCGTTCTGGAACGCAGCCGCGAGGCCGTTGGTATAGGGGTCGCCATCGTGGATGGCTGCTGCCTTGGTGAGACCAAGATCGTTGTACACGAAGGCCGCGACCGCAGCGCCCTGGAACAGGTCGTTGTGTGCGGTGCGGTAGTAGCCGACGTGGTAACTGTCACCTGCGGTGCCCGCAAGGTCAGACGTGAGCGCTGGAGACGTGTTCGACGGGGAAATCAGCACGCCACCGGACGCCGAGATGAGCGGGGAAGCTGCTGTCGCAGCACCCGAGCATGAGGTACCGATGGTACCGACAACCTTGTCGTCCGACGCGATCGTCTGACCGGCGGCCTGTCCACCCTCCGCCGAGCAGAGATCGTCGAGCGGGGTACCGATGCTGACATCATGACCAGCGATCTGTCCGTAGTCCTTCACAGCGAGTTCAGTACCACGCAAGTTGGGGACACCAAGGAACGCAACGTCGCCGGTGATTGCCTGCAGGCTGCGGATCTGAATATCCTCGCCAGCCTCGACTTCGACGGCGCCGAGCGGTCCGGGCTCGAACTCATCGTGCTCTTCTGCCGTTGTGGTCGTCTCTTCGGCTGTTGTTGTCGTGGTCGTGTCATCAGCGACACCCGCAGTGGTCGTCGTTGCGTCTGCGACCGTGTCATCGTCGCCGCTGTTCACAGCGATGATGACGATGACGATCAGAGCGACTGCTGCAACAGCGATCCACGGCAACCACTTCTTGAGGTTGTCGTTCATCTATGCCTCCATATTGATTGGGCCACGGGGTATGCCCGTGTGGCCGCGTAGAGTAGCCACGTCGAGCGCCCACCGGCAACAGCCACCCGCACCGATGCGTTACGGTTACGACATGACCGAATCCGCGGGAATCCACGCAGCACGTCAACGCCAACGCCTCACTGCATCTGTCACCGACCTCGAGGTCGCAAGGCAGCGGGCACTTCTCGTCGGCCTCATTCGATCTCGAGGTGCCATTGCCATGGGCGAAGCGAGTCTCGCCGAACTTGCACTGCTCACGGAGACGGCGGGCTCGGATCCCGTTGAAAGCGTCCTCGTACGCAGGGAGAGACCAACTGCAGCGACGTTCATCGGCAGTGGGAAGCTCCGCGAGCTCGTGTCGATCTCGAAGATCGAAGACATCGATGTTGTCGTGTTCGACAACGACCTCAGCCCGGCACAGCAACGAAACCTACAGCAGGCCTTCCAATGCGACGTTGACGACCGCGTCGCCCTGATACTTGACATCTTCGCCCAACATGCACACACCAAAGAGGGAATGGCGCAGGTCGAACTTGCACAGCTCCGATATCGGCTGCCAAGGCTTCGGGGCAGAGGCATCGAGCTGAGCCGCCTCGGAGCCGGTATCGGTTCGTGAGGTCCCGGTGAGACAAAGCTCGAGACCGACCGTCGTCTCATCCTCGACCGGATACGCAAGATCGAGAAGGAACTCAACGACGCCGGTAGGTCCAGACGAACCCGATCCAAGCAACGCAAACGCTCAGGTGATCCTGTCGTCGCGATCGTCGGATATACGAATGCCGGAAAGTCAACGCT
>JAZFUH010000130.1:0-3389 GCA_036447125.1 Acidimicrobiia bacterium
CGTGTTCGGATCGCCAAATGATGGGGCACTTCGGCTATCGAACTTCAGACATCGTGTCTGGTATCCGGCCATCAAAGGCACAGACCTCGAAGGGCTGAGGATCCACGATCTGCGACACACAGCAGCGTCGGTGCTCATCAATCAGGGTTTGCACCCGAAGATCGTGCAACAGCACCTTGGGCACTCGAGCATCGTCGTGACTATGGACCGCTACGGGCACCTGTATCCGTCAGACAACGAGCGTGTTCAGGACGCTCTCGACGCTGCGTTCGAGACAGGGCTGGTTGCGTCGAATACTCCGACTGTCGATTCGGAAGCGGACCAGATGCAGACCGGAAGCTGAAACGCTGACACCACAACCGGATCCTCGAACGCAGAAACCCCTGCCGCAGCAGGGGTTTCTGCCCGTCGGGACGGCCGGATTTGAACCGGCGACCCCCAGTCCCCCAGACTGGTGCGCTGCCAAGCTGCGCCACGTCCCGTTCGCAGCAGGATATAGGCGATGCCTTCCGTAGCCCCGCCCGATGCGACATTCACGCAGCGAGGGTCGAAAAGTTCATTGATCCCCTTGGGCCGCCAACAATCGAGACTACGGAATCTGCGTTCGAGCGACAACAACCGTCTCGTTGTGGCGGAACACTCGCCCCACCGCCTTCGGGAACGGGAATGAGTAGGTGCGTGTGATCTGGAGCCCGCACGCTTTGAGCAGATCGGTAACGTCATGGGAGTCAAGGAAGTTGACGTGTGTTTCATCCGAGGCGTAGCCGGCACGCTGTGGGACGATGACGATGACCTTGCCGCCGGGCTTCACATACACCAGATAGTCGTGCACGAGTTCGGTTGCGGTGTCGAGCGGCATGTGCTCGAGTACGTGAGCAAGGAGTAGGGAGTCGTATCGGCTGATCGCGGCATCCTCCGAGGACGGGAAATCCTCGACGGTGTAGGAAGTGCAACCTCGCTCTCTGGCGACGCCAACTGATGCTCGGCTCGTGTCAACCCCCACCCCTCTTTTGTCGAGATGAAGCAGGTTCCTTCCGATGCCACAGCCCACGTCGAGAACAAATCCAGGCTTCAGACGCCGGAGATTCCACCGATACGGGGCCTGAACATCCAGTAGTCGCTTCCATCTGGCACCCGTCAGTCGTTCCAGCCGTTCGGTGTATGGATCGGGTTGTTTCACGCGAACAACTTCGCTGCAAGCTCCACGAACCGGATTATCAGGTAGAGCGCTCCCGCAGCGACGAGAAGCAGGAAGCTCCATGGCCAACCGGGGTCCACGTCCTCTTCCTCTGAGGAGGCTTCCGACCGTCCGTCTGGTGCGGTGGTCATACCGGGGGTACGCCGTGGCGCCTGTCTGAGAAGAAGCGGTCCTTGCGCTCTGCGATGGCAAATCGGCGTATGAGCTCCTCCCTGAGATCCTCAGGTTCGATGACAGCATCGATGATGTCTTCTGCTGCGAGACGCATCAGATCGACGTCCTCTTCATACTCCTGGCGCTTCTCCTCGACGAACGCGGATCGTTCGGGCTCGTCAAGGGCTTCTATCGCATTGAAATAGACCGCATTCACCGCGGCCTCGGGACCCATCACGGCGATCTCGGCTGTTGGAAGAGCGATCGTCGCTTCGGGCCGGAAACCGGGGCCTGAGAACGCATAGAGCCCTGCGCCATACGCCTTTCGAACGATCACGGATACCCTTGGAACCGTTGCTTCGGCCATGGCGGTGATCATTTTGGCCCCGTGTCGGATGATGCCCTCTGCCTCGACCTGGCTTCCGATCATGAAACCGGGGACGTCGGCGAGGAACAACAGCGGTAGGTTGAAGGCATCACAGAGCCACATGAAGCGGGCGGCCTTGTCTGCGGAATCGACGAACAGGACGCCACCAAGGACTGCTGGCTGACTCGCCACGATCCCGATCGGCTTGCCGTCAAGACGTGCAAATCCTGTAATGACCTCCCTGGCGAAGAGCTCCTTCACGTGGAAGAAGGATCCTTCATCCACAAGCCCGTTGATGAAGTCCTCCATGTCGTATCCGGCCTTGGGATCAGCGGGCAACACGCCGGCGATGTCGGCCGTTGCCGGAGGCAATTCAGAATCGTACTCGTGGGGATGAACCCTGTAGTTGTCCGAGACGTATGAGAAATACTCCCTTGCCCACCCGATGGCCTCCCCATCGGATGAGACCAACGCATCCGCGCACCCCGAGGTCTCACAGTGGACCCGTGCACCTCCCATCGCCTCGAGTGTCGTGTGCTCCCCCACAACCATCTGAGCCATCCGTGGGGATCCGAGATACATCGATGCATTGCCTTCGACCATTACCACGACATCGCAGAACGCAGGTATGTAGGCGCCGCCGGCCGCAGAAGGCCCGAAGAGGCAGCAGATCTGGGGGACTCGCCCTGACAACCTGATCTGGTTGTAGAAGATCCTCCCAGCTCCCCTCCGGCCAGGGAAGAGGTCAACCTGGTCGGTGATACGCGCACCGGCCGAATCGACGAGATAGAAGACGGGGAGCAGCTCATCGTATGCGGCTTCGAGTGCCCGGATCATCTTCTCGACCGTGATTCGACCCCACGAACCAGCTTTCACCGTTGGATCGTTGGCGATGACCATGACGGCACGACCTTCGATCCTTGCCCTTCCCGTAACCACACCATCCGCCGAGAGAACCTCATCGTCGTTTCGGGCAAGAAGTCCATCCTCGACGAAGCTGTCAGCGTCGATCAACAGGTCTATGCGATCCCGAACAAAGAGCTTGCCCTGAGTCTTGAGCTTGTCGTGGTACCGACCGGGGCCTCCACCGAGGGCATGTTCTGTCGCCCTTGTGAGCCGATCATCCATCAATGGCGATTCCTCGTGCGAATCCTGATGGGCGTTCCGGTGAAGTCATAGGTCTCCCTGATGCGATTCTCTATGAACCGAATGTAGTCGGTTCCAAGCTCGCCGCCGCGCACGAACAGAACAAAGGTCGGTGGTTCGGTCTCTGCCTGGACCGCATAGAGGATCTTTGGCCGCCTGCCTTTGCGCACGGGAGGCGGGTGCGCCTCCTGGAGCGCCCGTACGAGCCTATTCACCTCTGAGGCTGGGATCCGTTGTCTGCGATGCTCAAGGACCACGCGGATGAACTTCGGCAAGCGGTGCGTTCTTGCCCCCGTCATGGCGGATATTCGCAGGACGGGAGCCCAGTCAACGAATGCAAGGCGGTCGGCGACCGAGTCCTCGGTCTCGAGGCGTTCGTCGTCAGAGAGATCGTCCCACTTGTTGAGAACGATGATGAGACCTGCTCCTGCCTTGGCGATCTCCTCTGCAAGGCGTTGCTCCTGGTGCGTTGCACCCCTCTGGCCATCCACAACGAAGAGCACGACATCAGCCTGTCGGACTACA
>JAZFUH010000131.1:0-5638 GCA_036447125.1 Acidimicrobiia bacterium
GTGAGGTGTGACGACTGGCCGCTGCCGACTGCCGATTACCATCTGTGCATCGCCAACAGATGAGGACGCCATGAACCCTGTGATCTGTTCGATCGCGCGAACTCCAATCGGTCGTTTCAGCGACGTGTTCGCCCCACTCTCTGCGATGGATCTTGGCGGCATCGCCATCAAAGGTGCTCTCGACCGAGCAGGACTCGATCCGTATCAGGTGGATGAAGTTCTCTTCGGACACGTGATCCAGGCCGGCCAGGGTCAGATAACAGCACGTCAGGCCGCAGTGAAAGCCGGAATACCGATGTCTGTGCCGGCCACCACGATCAACAAGGTGTGTCTCTCGGGAATGACGGCGATCCAGGAAGCCGCGAATCACATCAGGCTCGGTGAATCCAGGTTCGTCGTTGCTGGCGGAATGGAATCCATGACGAACGCTCCCTATCTCCTCCCCGACGCACGATCAGGACTCAGAATGGGTGACCGGACCGTCGTTGACTCCCTGACTCACGATGGCCTCTTCTGTGCGTTCGACTCATGCATGATGGGAGAGTCTTCCGACGGTCGTAACGAGCAGCTCGGAATCACTCGTGAATCCCAGGATGACTGGTCTTGTACCTCCCATGCCCGTGCTCTTGAGGCAACTGAGTCGGGCGTGTTCTCCGTCGAGATCGTTCCCGTCGACGTGCCACAACGCAAGGGTGATCCCGTCGTCGTGTCAAGGGATGGCGGCATCAGGCCCGGTACCACCACCGAATCACTTGGAAAACTGAGACCCGCTTTCGCGCAAAGCGGCACGATCACCGCAGGAAACGCAAGTCAGATATCAGATGGCGCGGCTGCCGTTGTTGTCGCAGACAGGGCTGCCGCAGAGGCGGCGGGACTGCCGATAGTCGCTGAGATCCTCTCGTACGGTCAGATCGCCGGTCCAGACGCAACGCTCCATGAACGACCCGCACAAGCCCTGAACGTCGCGCTCAAGCGGGCTTCGCTCGAGGTCGGCGACATCGATCTGCTCGAGATCAACGAGGCGTTCGCTTCAGTGGCGATCTGGTCGACACAGATGCTCGGCGTAGACCACGAGAAGGTCAACGTTCACGGCGGGGCAGTTGCTCTCGGGCATCCTCTGGGAGCAACGGGCGCCCGCATCGTCGTAACGCTCATCAACGCCCTCAACCAGACCGGCGGAACCCTCGGAGGTGCAGCGCTGTGCGGTGGCGGAGGCCAGGGAGACGCCCTCATCGTGAGGATGGTGTGACATGCCGGTAGCCAGCTATCTCCCCGAACGGAACCTTGCTCTCGAGTTGGTCCGTGTGACAGAGGCGGCGGCGATCTCGGCGGCACGAGAACAGGGACGCGGTGACAAGGAGGCGGTTGACCAGGCGGCTGTGGACGCGATGCGTCAGGTGCTCTCCCGTACGGATCTCGATGGCGTCGTCGTCATCGGCGAAGGAGAGAAGGACGAAGCACCGATGCTCTACAACGGCGAGGTCGTCGGCAACGGCCGACCACCACTCGTCGATGTCGCTGTCGATCCCGTCGATGGCACTCGCCTGACGGCCGAGGGTCGAGGGAGCGCGCTTGCAGTGATCGCCATCTCCGAACGCGGATCGATGTACGCACCCGGAAGCCTCGTCTACATGGACAAGCTGGCAGTGGGGGAGGACGCTGCGGGAACCGTGGACATCAACGCGCCTGTGGAATACAACCTCAAACAGGTCGCAAAGGCCAATGGGAAGGAAGTCAGTGAGGTCACTGCTGTGATCCTCGAGCGCCCACGGAACGCAGACTACATCAGCCAAGTGAGAGAAGCGGGTGCGCGGATCTCGCTCATCGGTGACGGTGACATCCAGGCTGCGATCACCACTGCAATCCACGGAAATGGCATCGACATCTTGTTCGGTATCGGAGGTTCACCTGAGGCTGTGACCTCTGCATGTGCAATGGCTGCGCTGCGAGGCGAGATCCAGTGCAAGCTCTGGCCGCGCGATGAAACAGAACGCGAGTATGCCAGAGAGCACGATCTCGACGTCGATCAGGTGCTGACGACCAGGGACCTCGTGGATTCAGACAACACGTTCTTTGCAGCAACAGGCGTCACCACGGGAGCGCTGCTCAGGGGTGTTCGCTTCGGCGGTATCCACACGTCAACCCACTCGGTGATCATGCGATCCGAATCAGGAACCATTCGATTCATCAAGGCAGACCACCGGGTCGAGTGGGTTGCAGGCGACATCAAGGCTTGATCAGAAGTCGGAAGTCGGAAGTCGGAATTCGGAAGTCAGCTCGTTGAGTGCTTCGTCGTAGAGGGGGGCGACCTTGTCCCAGGAGAAGCGTCTGGCTCTGGATGTGACCTCGTGGTTCGGCTCTCGGTCAAATGCATTGATGATCAGCGCGACCGCTTCGTCTGGTGAGTCATATAGACAGCGCGCAGGGTCGGCGGCGAAGTTCGCGATTCGTTCCGGGTAGACAAGTCGGTTGGGGAACACGGGGTGCGCTCCGGCAGCGACGGCTTCTGTGATGCCAATGCCGAAGAACTCCTGGTGCGCCGTTGACAACACCACCGAGGAGTCGTTGAGCAGTTCGACGTAGCGATCGCGCTCCGCCCACTCAGACTGCACAAGACGATCACCGACCAGGTCGGTGATCTCTGTGTAAACGGCAGGAACCGATATGAAGACTTCACCGCACATCGCCACCCGGAAATCGAGACCGGATGCGATAAGGCCAATGGCGATCGACTTGAGATCGTCAGGACCCTTGTCGTGTTCCCATCGCTGGTTCCACAGGATCAAAGGGGGGCGCTCTCCTCGATCAGGCAGCCCGTCCAGACCGGTCACGTCGATGCCGACAGGGAGAACGATCGCACTGTCCATCACTTCGCGAACCTTGTTGACGTGCTTGTGCTCCGGGAACGAATTGAGGAACCTCTCGGCCTCATCCCCGAACACCGAACGGTGAAACTCGGAGTTGAACATCACCAGATCTGATGTCGCGGCGCTCGTCCAGTTCTTCATCTGATAGGTGGCGTCTGGTTTGTCCAGCGGTGAGAGCGGATACGTGAACTGGCTCTCATGAAAGTAGACCGCGATCGGCACACCGGAAGCTACATGGCGGATCGCTCCGGCGAACGCAGCAACGTTCATCATCGAGGAAGCCAGGATCACGTCCGGAGGGCCGTGCATCACGATGTCATCTGCGAGCTCATCGGCAAGAGTCAGAAATGCACCGTGCATGCGCCACTTCCAGAACCGGGCAGGGTGAGTGATCAGCGTCACGTCATGCCCTGATGATGCGGCATAGCCATCGGCCCACGCCCGGTGCGAACCTCCGTAATACGGTTCGATGAGCGCGATTCTCATCAAAGTTCCTGGCGACCCACCAGAGCCCTGCCGAGCGTGACTTCGTCGGCGTAATCGAGATCTCCACCAACCGGGAGCCCGCTCGCAAGTTTCGAGACCTTCACGCCGAGCGGTTTGAGGAGCTGAGCCAGATACATGGCGGTCGTATCGCCCTCAACCGTTGGATTCATTGCAGCAATGACCTCTGTGACACCCTCCTGGTCGATGCGGGCGACGAGCTCACGCATCCTGAGCTGATCGGGCCCGATGCCTGCGATCGGTGACATCGCACCACCGAGCACGTGATATCGACCCTTGAACAACTGGGTGCCTTCGAGGACGGGAATGTCCTGGGCGCGTTCAACAACACAGATCGATGAAGTGTCGCGCCGCACATCAACGCATATCGTGCACTCCTTCTCAGCGGTCACGTTGAAGCATCTATCGCACAGCCGCACGGATGCCCGCATCTCGGAAATCGCGTCAGAAAGCCGAACAGCATCAGCCTCTTCGGCGTTGAGGATGTGGAATGCCATACGCTGCGCGCTCTTCTGGCCGACTCCTGGGAGTCTGGAGAGTTCGTCTATCAATCGCTGGACCGGGGGCTCGAACATCAACCGAGCATACCGCCAAGGCTCAGTCCGCCGGCAAGACCGCCCATGTTGCTGTCGGCATCGGCGCTCATCGCAACCATCGCCTGGTTCACCGCGGCCACCACGAGGTCGCCTGCCATCTCGGGATCGTCAGGGTCAAGAACGGAAGCCTCGAAATCGACGGAGAGCAACTCGCCAGTTCCCTTGATGACCGCCTTTACGGCACCGCCACCTGCGGTTCCCTCAAACGTCTTGTGTGCGAGTGCCTCCTGTGCGGCCATCATCTGCTGTTGCATCTGTTGGGCCTGCTGCATGATCTGCTGCATGTCTTTGGGCATTTTGGACATGGGAGGAGAGTACACAATTCACAGTTCACAGTCGACAGTCGGGAATCGAAAACTGTGAACTGTCAGCTGTCTACTGTTCGCTCCGATGCAGTACCAAGCTCTCTATCGCAAGTATCGACCCCAACGGTTCGACGAGGTTGTGGGTCAGGACCATGTCGTTGAGACACTCGCACGCGAGGTCGTCGAGGACAAGGTTGCCCATGCCTACCTCTTCACCGGCCCGCGCGGTACCGGCAAGACCACCTCGGCACGGCTGCTTGCAAAGTCTCTCAATTGCCCCAACAGGGCCGACGATGGTGAGCCATGCAACGAGTGCCACTCATGTGAGGGAATAACCAATGGCGCATCGATCGACGTCATCGAACTCGACGCGGCGTCTCACAACAAGGTCGAAGACATCCGTGAGATTCGGGTCAACGTCGGCACCGTTGCCGCGGCACCCGGCGCACGCCGCGTCTACATCCTCGACGAGGCCCACATGCTGTCCAAGGCAGCGAGCAATGCACTCCTCAAGACACTCGAGGAGCCACCGGAGCACGTCGTGTTCGTGCTCGCGACAACGGAGCCGTACAAGCTCCTGGACACGATTCGTTCCCGTACACAGCGATTCGACTTCCATCCAATCGCATCAGAGACCCTCATCGAGCACCTGGCGACGATCGCCGATCAGGAAGAATTCAGCTACGACCACGACGCCCTCGGAGCAGTAACGACTCACGCCGGCGGTTCGGTGCGCGACGCGTTGAGCTTGCTTGAACAGGTCGCGGCACTCGGTGGCGGCGAAGTCACGAGCGAGGGCGTATCGAGGGC
The DNA here is from genome assembly GCA_036447125.1 of Acidimicrobiia bacterium. Taxonomy (GTDB): domain Bacteria; phylum Actinomycetota; class Acidimicrobiia; order Spongiisociales; family UBA5794; genus B3-G11. Next base: position 5,083 of record JAZFUH010000131.1, read on the forward strand.
ACTCGGGATCGCCCCGGCTGACAGCTACGGCAGACTGCTCGACCTTGTTGCTGCAGGTGATGCCGCGGGAGGAATCACCCTGATCGCTGAGCTTGCGTCCCAAGGTGCGGACCTTCGACGGTTCGTGGGAGATGCAATCGCATACCTCAGAGGCGTATTTCTTGCCCAGTACGCTGAGAACATCGACGAGGTCGTCGACGCACCCAACGAGACGATCGAGGACTGGCGCAAACGCGCAAACGCGATCTCAAGCAGCGAGGTCCTCAGAGCGATCGATGAACTCTCCACAGCGCTCTTGCAACTCCGCGATGGTCGTGAGGAGCGTCTCGTCGTTGAGCTTGCGGTACTCAGGCTGACCCGACCCGAAACGGTCCCCGATCTTGAGGGCCTGACCGTGCGGTTGGACAGAGCCGAGAGAAAGATACGGGCCCTCGAACGAGGCGCACCACCATCGGCCGTCGACCATCGGCCGTCGGAGGGGGAACAGGACGAGGCTGTGGCTCTTGCGCCGGACAGACCATTCGGGAGCACGAGAGACGACACACGACACACGACA
>JAZFUH010000132.1:0-2141 GCA_036447125.1 Acidimicrobiia bacterium
TCTGGACCCTCGTATCCGAGATGAACTCAGGCACATCTGCGGCAACCACGCCGAGACCTAGTAGTCGTGCAGCAGATCGATGTGAAACCCACAGGTGGGGTCGGAGCGTACGCTCCCTTGGAGTGGCGTCCGGTGAGAGCCTGAGCCAGGCCACACGGAGAGCCTGATGCGGATCCTGTCCAGCGCCCGTGATCCGGTACACGCCGTGGTCGAGCCTCTCGACCGAACCGTTGGCGACTACACGCTGCAGACGCATGTCGTCCACACCTTCCATGGCTGCTTGGGCGCGAGTGAAATACCCCCTCTGGGCATCGGCGATGTCACCGAGGATGGCGGCAGGCGGTTTGTCGCGTCTACTCATGTCGTTCACTATAGCTGTATAACTATCGTATACCACTAGTTCTGCAGCATTCAGAATGCATCCAGATGGGCTCTCGGAGCGTTCATATTGACGGACCATGCCTCGACAGTACGCCGTCGATGTGACAGATTGCCGTCCACTGTGACCGCGTTGGATTCATGAGAAAGGAACGGGCTGGGAGGCTCGACCTTCGGCTTATGAGAAACTCGCGAGCCGGATTCAGTGACTCGGCGGCACACTGCATGGTCAGGCTCATCACCGCGCGCAATTGGGCGCTCGCACGTGGCGGCCAGTTACAGCCCGAGCGAGGTTCAGACTCCTACGAGACGGCGGAGTCGACGAACCAGGTCTTCAGCCGCCCCTTGCCTTTCACATCGATCTCACCCCTCGGCTCGAGTTCGAACCCCTGACCGAGATGGTTCTTGACTACTTCGGTAATCTGGATCCGACCGGGCGAACCGCTCGACTCCATTCGGCTGGCCACGTTCACCGCGTCACCCCAGAGATCGTATTGGAACTTCTTCGTCCCGATGATGGCTCCAACCGCCGGACCGCAGTTGATGCCAACACGCAGCATGAGGCCGAGACCGTCTCGCTCGGTTCTCTCCATCATCCAGGACTGCATGTCGAGGGCAAGACGAGCCATCGTGGCACACCGGTCGTCGACCGCCTGAGGCGCTCCGCCAACAACCATGTAACCATCACCGATGGTCTTGATCTTCTCGAGTTCGTGCCGCACGGTCATCGTGTCGAAGGCAGTGAACACGTCGTTGAGAAGATCGACTCCGACTTCCGGGCTGAGGCGGGCGGCCAAGGGCGTGAAGCCGACCAGATCGGCGAAGAGAACAGATACGCCATCGAACCGCTCGGCGAGGGTGCTACCGGGCTGGCTCTTGAGCCGCTCCGCAATGGCTGCCGGCAGCACGTTGAGGAGGAGACTCTCTGCCCTCTCGCGCTCGTTGCGAAGCCTTGCCTCCATGTGGCGTCGTTCGGTTATGTCCACAAAGGTGAGCACCGAACCAGTCAGTTCGCCATCCTTCTCCATCGGATATGACCAGTACTCGGCAGGGAAACTCGACCCATCACGGCGCCACAACACCTCATCGTCAACACGAACACCCTCACCCACCCGAAACGCCCGATAGATCCGACAGTCCTCCATCGCGTACGACTTCCCGTTCGGCAGAGAGTGATGGACGAGATTGTGCATGTTCCTGCCCAACAACTCATCGGCACTGTCGAAGCCGAGCAACCGCACACACGCCGGATTGGCGAACGTGCAGTTGCCCTGAAGGTCAACCCCGTAGATCCCCTCACCGGTCGAATTCAGAAGAAGCTCGGCGAGCCCTTCAGTTGCCCCTACTGGTTCAACCGAGGTCATGGCACGGGTTTTCAGCTGATCGCCGCGACCGCGGCGTTCGTATCGAGAACTTCGCTGGCGATGAATCCGAAGTTGATCAATGCCGCGGCATAGCCATCACCGAGTTCCGGATGCTGCGCACCCGCCGTGGCGTCCTTGACAACCGTGACCTCGAAGCCATTCTCGGTGAGTTCACGCATGTGGGCCTCCACACACAGATTCGCGGACATCCCTGCAAGGATCACCTTGCTGATGCCCCGCTTGCGAAGTTGCAGGGCGAGGTCGTTGCTCTCTGGCCCGTATACCTTGTGGGGGCTGACGACCACCGTCTCACCATCTTCGATGTACTTCTTGTACTCATCGAGCCAGTCCGCACCGGATCCGACAAAGCCGTCCACGGTCAGTTGACCGGCCCGGTCG
>JAZFUH010000133.1:0-3228 GCA_036447125.1 Acidimicrobiia bacterium
AGAGGATCCACAACCTCAAGTACTACACGTGGGTTGAACAGCAGGGAAAGACCTATGAGGAGATCCAGGCTCAGTGGTACGACCCTGACTATTGGACGGGCATCCAGGCAATGGTCGACCCGATCGACGAGCTGATCGAATCGTTCAATGCCAGGATCGATAGCTGAGAGGCAGGTCGACGGTTTACGGTCGACGGTCGACGGTTCACGGTCGACGGTTCACGGTTTACGGTCAGCAAGTTTCCGTAAACCGTAAACCGTAAACCTCCTCGAACCTGAATGCACGACTGGCTTCTTTTGACGCTTTGTCAAGCGTTTGAGTATGGTTGGATGAACCAGAAATGGGAGGTAAACGCATGTCTGGAACGGTACGAGCCGCCCTTGTCCAGTCGACATGGACGGGTGACTACGACTCGATGCTCGATACGAACATCGGGTATGCCCACAAGGCGGCCAGCGACGGCGCGCAGGTCCTCTGCTTCCAGGAGATCTTCACGGGACCGTACTTCTGTAACGTCCAGGATCCTTCGTTCTACGACCTCGCCGAGCCGATTCCCGACGGCCCAACGGTGACCGCCATGACAAAGGTCGCCAAAGAGACAGGGATGGTGCTCGTCGTCCCGATATACGAGCGAGTGGATGAGGGCACGTTCTACAACACAGCTGCCGTCATCGACGCCGACGGGTCACTCCTTGGTCTCTATCGAAAGACACACATCCCACAGGTTGAGGGCTTCTGGGAGAAGTTCTACTTCCGCCCCGGGAACCTCGGATATCCGGTATTCGATACGGCCGTCGGCACGATCGGGGTCTACATCTGCTACGACAGGCACTTCCCTGAGGGGTGGCGCGAGCTCGGGCTCAAAGGGGCCAAGATCATCTTCAATCCGTCGGCGACGACCCGCGGACATTCGATGTACCTCTGGCAACTGGAGCAGCCTGCCGCCGCCGTTGCGAACCAGTACTTCATAGGCGCCATCAACCGGATCGGTTCCGAGGATCTCAAGGACACGGACTACTACGGATCGTCCTATTTCGTTGATCCCCGAGGGCAGATCGTCGGGGACACCGCATCAGACACCGAGGACGAAGTCGTCGTCCGGGATCTCGACATGTCCGAGATCGAGGCAGCACGAAGACATTGGGCTTTCTATAGGGACCGCAGGCCAGAGGTGTACGAAGGCATCGCCGCGTCATGAACCGATGCACCGTCGAGTTCGCGATCGAACCGTTCTCGGAGGGCTCGCCCGGTCCTCATGTCATGGCTGGGATCGCAGCAATGGAGACACAGGGCCTCAGCGTATCGATGGGTCCTTTCGGTTCGACCGTCACAGGCGCGGTTGATGAGGTGTCTGGTGCCATCGGGCTGATGGTTGCCGCCGCCGCGCAAGACGGCGCTGAACGCGTCCTTGTCGAGGTGGTGATCGACACGACATGAAAACGCCTTCACACCCTCTTGCACGAGCAATCGAGCCGCTGGTTGACGCGATCGGCGGATCGGTCGTCGGTGCCGAGGACATCGAGGACGGTGATATCGCGCTCGAATGGGAAGGCGAACCGGCAATAGGGGTCAGACTCGTCGACATCGTGTCGCTCGAACGTCTCGTCGCTACGGTCGAGGATCAGCTGGGGTCACCATTGGCCGACCTCGGTCGTGAAGACAAGCAGCGCGCTGTTGCGATGCTCGATGAGCGAGGAGCTTTCAGGCTCCGCAAGTCGATCGAGGACATAGGCAGTGCAATGGGTGTGAGTCGTATCACCATCTACAACTACCTGAACGCCACGAAGGCCGAACACTGATCGATCCTTACCCATCGGTCTCCGGTGAGGGAGCACTGGGACCGATCGAATGTCGGCAAGCAATTATTACGTGGCGTGCGGTCATTCCTCGATGTGCACAGTTACGCCTGCCATCATCAGCCCGACTTCCTCACGGGTGACAATTTTCGGATCAACGATGCCCATGATCTTCCCCTCATAGAGGACGGCGATCCGGTCTGATAGGCCGAACACTTCGTCGAGGTCCTCTGAGATCATCAGGATCGCGGTGCAAGCGGTTCGATACTCGATCAGCTTCTGCTGAATGAATTCGGCATCCGACAGTACGTTGCGTTTGTCGATAAGCCTGCGGTGGATGTACTCAGCTGCACCGATATCAACTCCGCGAGTCGGTTGTGACGCGACGAGCACCGTAGGAGACGCAGAGAGCTCTCTCGCCATGATCACCTTCTGGATATTTCCGCCCGACAGTGCACCGCACGATGTCTCCAACGAAGGGGTCCGGATGTCAAAGGCATCGACCAATTCCCTGGCGTGATCCTTGATCGTGCCGAAGTCAAAAAGGCCGTGCTTCAGGTAGTCCGAACTCGCATGATCGATGAGAAGCAGATTCTCCCAAACCATGAAGTCTGCGATCACACCCTCCTTCATTCGTTCTTCCGGAACGTACGCAAGGCCGGCCTGACGGACCTCGTTCGGGAGCGCACCCGTCACGTCGATACCGGCGACCTTGATCGTCCCACTCTCAGACGAACGCAGGCCCGCAATGGTCTCGGCCAACTCGCGCTGCCCGTTCCCCGACACACCCGCAATACCGAGGATCTCGCCCTTGCGGACGTCCAGGTCGAGATGGTCCACCGCTAGAACACCGCGGTCGCCCATGACCGTCAAACCACGAATCTCAAGAGCGACCTCTCCCGGTTCAGCAGGGAACTTGTCCGGCCTGAGCTTCACCTCCCGCCCGACCATCATGTTCGCAAGGCTCTCACGTGTGGCTCCTTCGACCGGAACCTCGCCGGTCACTGCGCCGTGCCGGAGCACCGTGATTCGGGTACTGAGGGCGAGCACCTCGTGGAGCTTGTGAGAGATGAAGATCAGACCACGCCCATCGTCGATGAGCTTGCGCAAGGTCGCGAACAGTTGATCGACTTCTTGGGGTGTGAGAACGGCCGTCGGCTCATCGAGGATGAGCAGCCGGGATTCACGGTAGAGCGCCTTGATGATCTCGACCCGTTGGCGCTGGCCCACCGAGAGCTGCCACAGAAGGGCTGAAGGATCCAGATCCAGTCCGTACCGGTCGGCAAGTTCGAGGACCCGCTTCGACACGATATCGAGATCGGTCAGGACACCACGGCTCGACTTGAGTCCGAGCGCCACGTTCTCAGCGACCGTCAACGTTGGAACCAGCATGAAATGCTGATGGATCATCCCGATCCCGTGCTCGATCGCA
>JAZFUH010000134.1:0-9708 GCA_036447125.1 Acidimicrobiia bacterium
AAACTTAACCGAGATGTGGGGCAAATCCCGCATACAGACGCTCGACGACCCGTTCCCAGGTGAATTCGCGCTTCACGAATCTGCGCCCTTCGGCACCCATTCGGCGGGCACTGCGTGGGTCGGCGAGCAGGATCTCGAGGCCCTCAACTATCGCATCGACGTCTGAAACAACGAAGCCTGTTTCTCCTGGCAACACCGTCTCGGGTGATCCTCCGGAGTCACCGGCGAGCACGGGAACACCGCTCGACGCTGCTTCGAGGAACACAATTCCCAGACCCTCGAACTCGAGTCCTGCCCAGCGCGATTTGCATGGCATACAGAACACATCCATCTGCCGATACAACTTCGGCAACGCCGACCAGGGGACATCGACCTCGAACCTCGCGGACACACCGAGGGATCTCGCCAGCTTTCGCAGCTTCTCCTCTGTTCGACCCTTGCCAACGAGTAGTACCTCGACATCGTTATCAAGCCTCGCAACAGCTCGGATGAGGCGCGCCTGGCCCTTTCGTGGCACGAAACGGCTGACGCATCCCACTACCGGAACCGAGTTGACCGGTGCCTCGGCAGGTGGAGTGAATCTGTCGATCTCGACCCCGCTTCCCACCAACACAACCGGCATTCGGGAGATTCGATGCACGCGCCGAGCGGTGTATCTGCTCACGGCAAAGCGAACGTCCGCTGACGCCAGATTACGTCCCAGGATCTGTCTCACGCCAGGGATTGCGCCGGGAATGGTGATCTCTGCGCCGTGGCTCAGCACGCCGATCGGCACTCCCAGCCGTTGCCGAAGACGGTTGCCAAGCACAGGCAGCGGGTGGGGCGCACCGAACAACAGGGCGTCAGGACCGAAGCTCTCTGCCGCTTCCACGATCGTCCGCATCGTCGCTGCTGTGGGCATCATGTATGGCCGAACGCCGCGGCTTACCCCGGACTCGGCCGGGTCGGCGTCATCATCGGACGGTCCAACCACATGTACCTCATCCGGGTAGGCGTCGACCAGATTCTTCAGATATATCTGGATTCCTCCCGGCCTGGGCGGATAGTCGTTCGTGACAATCAGCAGACGCACGTTCAGCAGACTCCTATGTGTCCATGTGAGGGGCGACGTTGTAGGCGGCAAGCACCGGACCCGCGGCCGTGTGACGAATCTGGGACATCGAGGAGTTGCGGGGAATCGGGAAACGGTCCCGCGTGACGAAGGTGAGACCCATCACACGTGTGATGTATGACAGCAGAGCCGCGCCATGGGACACAGCGCCGATATGGGTGTGGCCGGTGGAAGTCACCAGGGACTCGATCGTCCCAAACAAACGATCACCCGCCTGGGTAAAGGACTCGCCACCGCGACCCCGGGGCATGTCCAGTCCCTCCTTGAAGATCTGCTCGAAGAGCTCGGGATCGTTCGACACGGCTTCGTCCGTCGTCATGTTCTCCCAATCGCCGAAGGCCATCTCCATCAGGCCTTCATCATCGACCGGCGTCACGCCGAGGACGCCGCCGATTATCGAGGCCGTCTCAACTGTCCTCCCCAGAGGTGAGGTGAACAGCGATTGCATCGGTGGCGCAACAGCTGAAGCTGCCTTGACCTGTTCTCGACCGAGGGGGGTCAGTGGGCTGTCTGTTCTCCCCTGCCATCTGCCCTCAAGGTTCGCCTCGCTCTGTCCATGGCGGTAGAGCGAAACCAGCGTGCCCTCGGGTCCGAACTGGGTTGGGAGTTCAACGAGGTGGGTCGCGTCGTTGAACACGACGACCTGCATGGTGCCATCCGCCTCGACGCTGATGCGGGTCAGTCCGGTGTTGTGGGATGGGATCATCTTGAGCACACCCCCGGTGAGACCCAGGGCATGGGACATGATGGACCAGATCACACCACCGTGAGTGACGACGACGGCGCTCTGTTCGTCATCAATGGAAGCGAGGACTGCCTCAAATGCAGCGACGACACGGCTACGGAAGACAGTCATATCCTCGCCGCTGCCGGGCGCGATCGGACCACCCTGCAGGAATGCCTCCATCTGGCCCGGATACCTGTCCGTGATCTCGTCTGAGGTCAATCCCTCCCAGTCGCCGACACCGAACTCTCTCCAAGCAGGGTTCGCGACAGGGTCACCAAGAACGCTCGCAGTTCTCATCGTCCTGGGCAGATCGGATGCGACGAGCACATCCGGTCGTCGCCCGTTCCGGCGAGCGCCAAGAGCGAGAAGCTGGATCTCACCGTGAGGAGATATCCCTGAATCTTGGGAACCCTGCCATCGGCCAACACGATTGGCGTTGGTCTCTGCGTGGCGAATGAGTGTGATCGTCTTGGCCAAATGGAATCTCCAGATACGACGGGCGTAGGCTAGGGGTGTGTTGACAGCATCACTCCTGGCACAGGAGACACCAGCGATCCCCGACGCGGGCGGTGGGACGATTCTCGTCTGGCTGCTCCTGGCCATGGGGATCATCGGCCTCTACGTCTTGATCACCCGCACCACAAGACGTTCGTACAAGGACTTCCTCTCGCGACCGGAGCGTGAAGCCGAGCTGAAGGCGAACGATCCAGATATGAAGCGGCCAGACTCAGACATCTGATAGCGAGCCCGAGCGAGCGTTCTGGCATCTGGGAGCGAGCCCCAGTTAGCGTTCTGGCATCTGGAACAGTGACCGAAGGTCACTTCCTCCACACCTCTCTGTTGAAGAGGATGAGTATCGGAAGAATCTCGAGTCTGCCGACGATCATGAGCGATGCGAGGAGCCACTTCCCCGCCCACGGGAAACCGAGATAGCTTCCCGTCGGTCCGACGTCGCCCAAACCTGGTCCCACGTTGCCGAGCGATGAGGCAACGGCAGTGACGGTCGTGATGATATCGATCTCTGTTCCTGAGATGAACCCGATGATCGACATCAGGAGCGTTCCCGTCATGAACGCAAACATGTACAGCAAGAAGAACGTTTGAACCGTCTCCACGACGACATCGGGGACCGGTGACCTCCCGACGCGCGTAACGAACACACCCCGAGGGTGGATCAGACGCCTCACGTCGGTCCGTGAAGCTTCGTACAGGATGTGCAGTCGATTCGTCTTGATGGCACCCGACGTCGAGCCGGCCATACCGCCGATAAACATGAGGCCGACGATCATGATTCCGAGCGCGGGGATCCACAGCCCGAAGTCAGCAGTTACATACCCCGTTGTCGTAACGATCGTCAGCGCGGTGAAAAGGGCGTCACGCACGGTTGTCGCCGCCGACCCACCCCAGGTCCCGATGGCCATCAACACCGCGGCGAATGCCACGATCGAGAGATATAACCGCAGTTCGACCGATCTGAAATACGCCCTCCAGTCCCGCCTCACAACCTTGTAGTGAAGTGCGAAGGATATCCCGGCGAGCGCCATGAAGACGATGACGACCCACTGCGTATACGCAGAGAAGGCACCAAGGGAGCCGGCGTTGGTGCTGAAACCGCCGGTGGACATTGTCGTGAACGCATGATTCACGGCTTCAAAGAGATTCATGTCACCGAACCAGAGGAACAAGGTCTCAACGGCCGTCAGGACGAAGTAGACGAACCAGAGACGCTTCGCTGTCTCCTTGAATCTCGGTGTCAAACGGTCAGGCATCGGGCCGGGAGATTCTGCTCTTGCAAGCTGGACTGCGCCCATGCCGAGTAGGGGCAGTATCGCGATAGAAAGAACGATGATCCCCATTCCACCGATCCACTGGGTCAGTGAACGCCAGAACAAGATTCCGTGTGAGAGATCGCCAGGATTCGGGACGACGGAGGCTCCTGTGGTCGTAAAGCCCGCTGCCGCTTCGAATACGGCATCTGTCAGGTTGCCGATCGAACCGGTCAGCAGGTAGGGAAGGGCACCGAACAACGCAAGCGCTATCCAGGCAAGACCGACAGCAGCGAACCCCTCGCGCGTGGAAAGCTCCCCGGGGCGATCGAATATCCGCCAGAAAGCGAAGCCGATGAATGTGGTGATTGCCGCAGCGAGCATCAGGCCGGGAACGTCAGACCACTCCCGATAGATGACCGAGATCGCCAGAGCGGAGAGCATCGACATCCCGATCGCTCCAAGCACCGCACCGACTACGTGGAGGAGATGGCGCCAGGACATCGGCTCAGCCGGACAGCTTCTCTGCGATGGAGATCGCTTCCGGGAGAGCAATCACAATCAGGTGGTCACCGAACTCGATGGTCGTGTTGCCCCGCGGTACGAATGCCTCCGAGCCTCTCTGAACACCGCCAATGATGAGTGAATGGGGCAGTTTCAGGTCTGCAAGCGTCTTACCGATCGCGGGGCTATCGGCACCGACCTCGAGTTCGATCGCCTCAGCGTCGGAATCTGCGAACGTCGCCACGGAGTGGATCACACCCCTGCGAACGAATCGGAGAATCTCGTTCGCAGCAGACAGCCGGGAGCTCACCGTGGCGTCGATTCCGATACCGGGCAGAAGTCCGACCAAATCGGTGTTCGTGAGTCTGGCTATCACCTCGTGAGCACCGAGTGATTTGGCCACGAGCGCCCCAACGATGTTCTCGCTGTCCCAGCCGGACAATGCCATCACAACATCCGTCGCCTCGACTCCCTCCGACCTCAGGATCTTCGGATCCTTCGGATCCGCACATACGGTTACGACATTCTGGAGATCCTCAGCAATGAGCCGACAACGGGCCATGTTCGAGTCGATCAGTGTTGTGTGAATGCCGTGGTCCGAGAGCATCTTCGCTGTCAATGTGGCGAGGCGTGTGCCGCCGAGGATCATAGCCTTCTGTGCCGGCTTGCTCGACAGACCGAGCCACTCGTATGCCTTCTCCGTTGCGTCCCTTCGCGCCATCATCAGCACGTGATCACGGGCCTCAAGTGTCGTTGCGCCTCTGGCGATGATCGTCTCGCCATGTCGGATCACGGCAACCACAAGCCAATCCCACGACACAACGGTCTCGCGAAGATCCGCAAGGGTCTTACCTACGAACGGCGCTCCCGCATCGACGTAGGCGCCGAGAAGAACGATCTCCCCGTCAGCGAATTCGACGAGTTCTGCGATGTCTCCGCTTGAAGCAAGCTGCAGCAACTCCCTGGCTGCAGCCTCGCCGGGATCGATGACCAGATCAACGCCGAGAGCCTCCACCTCAGCCTTGAGCTGGGGATCCTCGACCCTGGCTATCTTCCTCGGGATGTTCAGCTTCGTCCCGGCTGCACAGGCGAGCACGTTGACCGCGTCGGATGAACTGACTGCAATGAGAAGATCTGAATCGGCGAGCCCAGCATTCTTCAGTGTCTCGACCGACGCCCCGTTGCCATTGATGACGAGACAGTCGATCTCAGACTGTGCCTCGGCTGCACGCTCGGGATCGGACTCGATGACCACGACGTCCTGGCCCTCGGCCGCAAGCTTTTCGGCGAGGAACGACCCAACCGCTCCGGCACCCACGATGACTATGCGCATGAGGTGACAGCCTAGGGCTTTAGAGGATTCCGCCGAAGCTGGCGAAGGCTGAGGCGAAGATGAGCGAGACGATGGTCATCACCTTGATCACGATGTTCATCGAGGGGCCCGCGGTATCCTTGAATGGATCACCGACGGTATCGCCGACGACAGCAGCCTTGTGGGCATCTGAGCCCTTGCCGCCGAATGCGCCTGCCTCGATGAACTTCTTGGCGTTGTCCCAGGCCCCGCCGGCATTCGCCATGTAGATGGCCAGCAAAAACCCAGATACGAGCGCGCCGGCGAGAAGGCCGCCCAACATCTCCACTGAGATAAATCCGACAATGAGCGGAAGCGCCACAGCCATTGCGCCGGGTACGACCATCTCACGCAGGGATGCCTTGGTCGAGATGTCGACGCACTTCTCATAATCGGGCACAACGCCCGGCCTGCCTTCACGCAATCCCGGGATCTCCCTGAATTGACGACGAACCTCTTCGATCATCTCGAAGGCGGCACGACCGACGGCCTGGATCGTGAGAGCGGCGAACAGATACGGGAACATGCCACCGATGAAGAGACCCATGGCGACCTTGATGTCGAGGATGTTGAAACTGTCGACACCGACAGCCTTGGCGAACGTGAAGAAGAGGGCGAGAGCAGTAACCGCAGCCGAAGCGATGGCAAACCCTTTCGCAACCGCGGCGGTCGTGTTACCGAGTGCGTCAAGCTGGTCCGTTGCCTCGCGGACCTCAGGGTCGAGGCCGGCCATCTCGGCGATTCCGCCTGCATTGTCAGCAATCGGCCCGTAGGCATCGACGGATACGGTGATACCGAGTGTGGCGAGAACACCGATGGCTGCGATCGCAACGCCGTAGATGCCCCCTCCTTCAACTGCGAGGTCGCCTGCCCAATGTGCAGCACCCATACCGAGGGCCACAACGATGACAGAGTAGGCAGCAGATTTCTTTCCCTCAGCAATACCGGCGAGAATGACCGTTGCAGGTCCTGTCTCTGACTGCTTTGCGATCGACTTGACCGTCTTGTAGTGATCTGATGTGTACCACTCAGAGATCTTGCCGACGATGAGTCCGATCGCGAGACCGACAATGACTGCGAGGAAGAAACCCCAATGATTTTTCACGCCCTCCACCCCGCTGAACATCAGGGGTGTGAGGGCAGCAACACCGACAACGGTGATACCCGCGGCGCCCAAGGTGCCGGTTTGGAGTGCCTTTGCGAGGTTGTCCCCCTTCGGCTTGACGAGGAACGATCCGATGATCGATGCAGCCATACCGATCGACGCGATCATGAGGGGATAGAAGATCATCTGCGGCAGGAACTCGCTTCCACCGAACACGATCGCAGCGAAAGCGATCGGAGCGATAAGCGAACCGATATATGACTCAAAGAGGTCAGCTCCCATGCCAGCGACGTCCCCGACATTGTCTCCGACATTGTCCGCGATCGTTGCAGGGTTGCGAGGGTCGTCCTCCGGGATTCCCGCCTCAACCTTGCCGACGAGGTCGGCACCAACATCAGCAGCCTTCGTGTAGATGCCGCCGCCAACACGGGCGAAGAGAGCTACCGACGACGCACCAAGACCGATCGCTGTGACGATGTTGACCCAGTTCGGGTCCTTGAGCACATCGCGGAAGAACAACACCCCCAGGGAGAATCCGAGGAGACCAAGACCCGCCACGGTGAATCCCATGACCGCCCCCCCACGGAACGCCACGGGAAGCGCCTGAGCGGTGCCACCCTGTCTGGCAGCCTCTGCGGTCCTGGCGTTCGCAGCAGTTGCAGTGCGCATGCCGATGAATCCAGCGGTTGCCGAGAGGATCGCGCCGAACACGTATGCAACCGCACCCCATGGCCTGCCCCAATCCAGAAGTGCGTATATGAGGACGGACATGACCACGACGAAACCCGCAATCGCGGTGTATTCGCGCCGCATGAACGTCATGGCGCCTTCCCTGATGGCACCCATGAGGTAGACCATGCGGTCGTTTCCTGGCGAGACGGCAATGACCTGGCGCCCATAAAAGGCTGCCAGTATCAGTGCAGCGACACCCATCGCAATGGCCACGTACAGCCATACATCGGGATTCACAGAGATCACTCCTGGTGTTGTTTCGGGAATGTTGAAACCGGCGGCATTATAGGGGAATCAGGAACCAGGACACATTGGACAAGGAACTATGAGACGGCGTCGCGTCTGTGGGCGTAGTGCCACATCACGACGCCCGCGATGATGAGAAGCAGGATTCCCACGCCGTAGACGGACCAGCCGGGGGGCTCGTGCAGTTGGCGACCGGCGCTGACAACCACGAGCGCTGTCACATCGAGGTAGGTCTCGCCCTGTCGAACGGGATCGTGATACCTCCAGACTCCGGTCAGCTCGACGATCGGTCCAACGGTGCGGTAGCGGCCCGGAGCATCGAGACCCTCTGCGAGTTCACTCGGCATTCTCACGCCGATACCTATGTTCGATCCACGCAGGCCACCGCCATCTGCAACCGGCGCAAAGGCATACGAATCGCCATTGAGCTGGGTCCAGGTCCAACCGTCGCGACGGGCGCCGTAGTCGCCGATCAGCTCGCCAACCACGGTCACCTCGATCCCGGCGAAGGAGGCGCCGTCCGCAACGAGGTCAGATACAGCTACCTCCCCTGCTGCAACAGGATCGGCGACCAGGAGCAGGAACCCGACCACGGACATCAGAATGGTTCTGCGCATCACCGGCCCCGGATCCATGAATGCACGAAGCCGATCAACACGAACACCGCAATGAACTCGAGACGACCAAGCAGCATCTCAAGGATGTACGTGATCTTCAAGAGGACGGGCATCGTTGGTGAGGTGACCCCAACCGAGAGGCCGACGCTCGCGCCCGCGCTCACGGACTCGAACAATGCCCGCTGCAGCGGGATGTCGTATGCGAGGCCAACGCCTGCACCGACGAGGAAGAGCACCACGAAGAGAAACGAGACGAACATCGCAGACCGAGCAACATCGGAGGTCAGCCTGTGCTTTCCGAACTGGTAGTAGCTGTCGTCGACGAGAGCGCTCTCAGGAAGTAGGTCTCCTTTTACCTCGTCCCTTATCGCACGGACCACGAGCCCGACCCTCAACGCCTTGACTCCTCCGGCCGTGGACGAAGCCATCCCGCCCAGTGCCATGGCCATCGCCATTCCGCCGAACGCCATCCCACCCCATAGCGCGAGCTCAGAGGAGGGAACGGTCGTAAATCCGGTGCCGGTGTGCGCGGAGAGGATCTGGAAGAAGCCCTGTCTCGAGAGCCCGCCAACCGATGCGTACATTCCAAGGGCCGCGAGCCCGAAAAGCGTCAGCACCATCGTCATACCGAAGGTGGTCAGGATCGTTCGGACCTCGAGTGATCGCAGCACGGACCATCTGGCACCCGCGCCCCCTGCGCCGGCCCGGAACGGGACACGTTCGCGAGATCTCCTTCCCGCTCTGCTCCAGAGCCGAAAATGCAGACCGAAGGACAAGGTACCGGCGACCATGAGAACAGAGGTGACGGCTTCGAACGCAGCGGAGTGGTAATAGCCAAGGCTCGTCGACTGGGGGGCGAATCCACCAGTGTCAAATGCAGCGAAGAAGATCATGAGCCCGTGGAACAATGACCGGATCGGATCGAAGCCCAAGGCTGCGTAGGCGACTACTGCGAGTGCACCGACCCCGATCATCAGGTGAAGGACCGAGACCGCCCAGATCGCCTTTGCGGTCGATTGGACGGACGGCAGCATGCGATCGTCCCTCCCCTCACCCGCAAAGAGGGTCGTGACACCTCGTCCTGCAAACAGCACGAGGGCCGCAATGATGATCCCCTGGCCTCCGAGGAAGTGCAGAAGGTGACGCCAGAAGTTGAGAGACGAAGCCAGATGATCGAGGTCCTGGACGAGAGCGAGGCCTGTGGTGGAAAGGCCTGACATGGCATCGAAGTACGCATCGAGGGGACTGCCGTAGTGACCGGACAGCCACAACGGAATCGCTCCGATCAACGGAACAGCGATCCAGGTCACGGCCACGACAACCATGCCGTGGCTCCAGTCGAGATGTCGCTGATCGGCTGAAATCGACCGGGTGGGCTGCAGCGACACGGACAGAAGCACACTTCCCGCGAGCGCAAACACCCCGGACATGAGCAAGAACGATCCGAATGGGTGCCACTCCGCCCCAATCAACGCCCAGGCCATGGGGAGCAGCGACGCACCGGCGACCACGAGAAGAATGCGACCAAGAGCCGCCCCGATCGTCCTGA
>JAZFUH010000135.1:0-5386 GCA_036447125.1 Acidimicrobiia bacterium
GCGGTCAGAGCGACAGCCGCGACGGTGATGGCAACCCCCAGTCGCATGGTCGCCACCCTATCAGTTGGCGAGTTCGTGTGCTTGTCGATGCCGATCGCCCGAAGAAGGTCGCCCGGCGCGGGCGTCGCTCAGCGGACTTGAGAGGCTCAAGTGTCCGTTGACGGTCAGTGGGGCGTGAGAGAATACGGACTCTGGAACCTCGGGTGTGTGCATGTTGATGAAAGGGACATGGACGCTTGCGCGGCTACCATCGCACGCATGGTTGATCTTTACGAATACATCGTTGACGTGCCTGACTTTCCCGAGCCGGGCATCATATTCAAGGACATCACCCCGCTTCTCGCATCGCCAGCGGCGTTCTTGCAGGCAGTTGACGAGATGGCTGAACCATTCCTCGCTTCAAACGTCGACATCGTCGTCGGTATCGAATCTCGAGGGTTTCTCCTCGCCGGGTCGATCGCTGAGCGCATCGGGTCGGGCGTCGGGCTTGTTCGCAAGCCGGGAAAGCTGCCGCGCAAGACCGTGTCAGTGACCTATGACCTCGAATACGGCACGGACACCCTCGAGATCCATGCGGACGCCTTTCCCAATGGTGCCCGCGTCCTCATCGTTGATGATGTCCTCGCCACCGGTGGAACCCTCGCGGCAAGCAGGGAGCTCATCGTAAAGGCAGGGGGGAAAGTCGTGGGAGCCACGATGCTCCTCGAACTGTCATTTCTCGACGGCCGATCGCGATTCGATGATCCACTCCACGCGGTGCTCGTCTACTGAGGCAAACTTCGGCCGCCAGCCTGCTGTGAACTGTCTACTGTTTCTGGAACGATGACTGACCAGCTCACATCCCTTGAACCAGGTATGGCGATTCCTTGGGGTGGGACAAATCTCGCCCATGTTTCGGACGAACTGGCAGAGGCATTTCAACCCGGTGATTCGCTCATCGTGCTGCAACACTCCGGCGAGTTGCTCCACATCTCTGCCGCTGCCGCAGAGGTTGCTTCGGTAGCAGTGGGGGCAGCCGTCGACGCTTTCGCAGCGATGGGGTCGGTATCAGACGACCAGATCACCCGGTTCTACACCGCATTCGCCGATGCTCTCGGTGACGATGCAAGCTTCGGTTCGATCGCAGCCGCCAATGAGCGGGATGTGGCTTCGGCACGCGAGCGCGGCCGGAGCGCCACTCGACTTGTCCTCGATGGCACCATGCGCCAAGGCATGATCGAAGGCCTACATGGATGGGCCGATGCACGGTCTGGCAGAGGCCGTGTAGTGGACACTGTTCATCACGACGGCTGGCGGATCGAGCTCGTGGCCGACGGCCTCGGGGTCGTCGGGTTCGTGTTCGAAGGAAGACCGAACGTGTTCGCTGACGCAACCGGAGTGCTCCGGGGTGGCAACACCGTTGTGTTCCGCATCGGTTCTGATGCACTCGCAACAGCCGAGGCCATTGTTGAGCACGCGCTCAACCCCGCCCTCCAGGATGCGGGCCTGCCGAGAGGTGCAGCTTCGCTCGTGGCAAGCCCCTCACGCGCGGCGGGGCTGGCGATGATGTCGGATCCACGGCTTTCTCTCGCCGTGGCGAGGGGCTCTGGTCGCGCAACGACCCTCCTTGGAGCGGTCGCTCGCCAGGCAGGAAACGCCGTGAGCCTGCACGGAACCGGAGGTGGGTGGATCGTCGCGGGTGACGATGCCGACGCACAGGATCTCGCCGCAGCGGTGTACCACTCGCTCGATCGCAAGGTGTGCAACACACTGAACACGCTCTGTATCCCAGAGGCGCGGGTTGCAGATCTCATGCCATCCGTTCTGGATGCTCTCGAGCGAGCGGGGGAGCGCCGAGGCACGAACCCAAAGCTCCATGTGCTTGAGGCCTCGGTAGATGCTGTGCCCGCCGAATGGTTCCTGCGAACCGTTCCGATCGCAAGAGCAGAGGGCGATGTGGTCGAGCCACAAGCTGAGGTGATCGGTGAGGAGAGTCTTGGCAAGGAGTGGGAGTGGGAGGACAGTCCAGAGATCACCCTTGCGGTCGTTGACTCGGTTGACCAGGCCGTTGAATGGTTCAATCGATACAGCCCGAGGTTCGTGGCGTCCTTGATCTCGGGCGATCCGGAGGCCCAGGCTCGTTTCTTCGCCCACATCGACGCGCCGTTCGTCGGGAACGGCTTCACGCGTTGGGTCGATGGCCAGTACGCCCTCGACAAACCCGAACTCGGACTCTCCAACTGGCAATCCGGCAGGCTGTTCGGTCGCGGCGGCATCCTCTCAGGCGACTCGGCCTTCACCATCAGGACACGTGCGGTCCAGGACAACCCCAACCTCGGCCGCTGAGGGGTGCGGGATGCCGCTACGCTTGCGGGTTCACGGGGAGTGCAGTGGCATCGTACGACTTTCGAGAGATCGAGAATCGCTGGCAGCAGGAATGGGCCGACCAGCGAATGTACCGCGTCCCGAATCCGGGTGATCCCGGTTTCGACGAATCCAAGCCGAAAAAGTACTTCCTCGACATGTTCCCTTACCCCTCGGGAGCCGGCCTCCACGTTGGGCACCCGCTCGGCTACATCGGTACCGACATATTCGCCCGGTACCACCGAATGCGTGGTGCCAACGTGCTTCACCCGATGGGCTTTGACTCCTTCGGCCTGCCTGCCGAGCAGTACGCCGTCGAGACAGGCGTACATCCCCGAATCACGACGGACAAGAACATCGAGAACTACACCAGGCAGCTCAAAGCTTTCGGGTTCTCCTACGACTGGGACCGCAAGTTCGCCACCACGGACCCGGAGTATTACCGGTGGACGCAGTGGATCTTTCTTCGTCTCTTCGATTCGTGGTTCGATGATGACCACGACAAGGCCAGACCCATTGCCGAGCTTGTCGAGGAGCTCGAATCGGGGCTCCGGGCGGCCGATGGCGTCATGTGGCAGAACCTCCCTGAGGCCGATCGGCGCGAGTATCTCGACAGCAAGAGACTTGCATACATAGACGAGGTAGCCGTCAACTGGTGCCCCGCGCTCGGGACCGTTCTCGCCAACGAGGAGGTCACCGTCGATGGCCGCTCCGATCGCGGTAATCACCCGGTGTACCGCAGGCCGCTGCGACAGTGGATGCTGCGAATCACGGCGTACGCTGACCGGCTCATCGACGAGCTCGACCTGGTCGAGTGGCCTGAGTCCGTCAAGACCATGCAACGCAACTGGATCGGTCGTTCCGATGGCGCGACGATCATCTTCGACATCGAAGGTCACACCCAAATACGTGTGTTCACCACTCGTCCGGATACCGTTTTCGGCGCTACGTACATGGTGATGGCACCTGAGCATCCACTGGTCGAGGAGATCACTCCAGATGTCTGGCCCGACGGCACCATCCCATCGTGGACACTCGGCATAGACACACCCCCGGATGCCGTCATGGCGTATCGGCTTGCTGCTTCGCGCAAGTCCGATCTCGAGCGCCAGATCGCTGATCGCGAAAAGACCGGTGTCTTCACGGGTGCATTCGCTCTGAACCCGCTCAGCGGTGAGAGGGTCCCGATCTTCATTGCAGATTACGTTCTCATGGGGTACGGCACAGGAGCCATCATGGCTGTTCCGGGCCAGGACGAACGTGACTGGGAATTCGCTGAGACATTCGATCTCCCGATCGTCCGGACGGTTCAACCGCCTCCGGAGTTCGAAGGTGACGCCTATCCGGGTGAAGGCCCGGCTATCAACTCAGGGTTTCTCGATGGGCTCGGGATCGATTCTGCAAAGAAACGAATCATCCAGTGGCTCGAGACGAACGGTGCGGGCAAAGGTACCGTCACGTACAAACTGCACGACTGGCTCTTCTCGCGACAGAGGTACTGGGGTGAACCGATCCCGATCCTCCACGGCCCTGAGGGTGAACTCATCCCTGTTCCCGACGATGAGCTGCCGTTGCTCCTGCCAGAAGTCGACGACTACAGGCCCCACGTCTCAGATGATGAGAACGCGGAGCCGACGCCGAATCTCTCGTACGCATCGGATGATTGGAAATTCGTCGAGATCGACGGCGTCCGGTACGAACGCGAGCTCAACACGATGCCCCAATGGGCAGGCTCTTGCTGGTACTACCTCCGGTTCATGGACCCTTCAGACTCCGAACGCCTCGTCGATCCTGAGATCGAGGGTTATTGGATGGGTGACAGCGGCGTAGATCTGTATGTCGGTGGAGTGGAACATGCAGTGTTGCACCTGCTCTACGCGCGGTTCTGGCACAAGGTGTTGAACGATCTGGGATTTATCGGGACGAAGGAGCCGTTCGGAAAGTTGTTCAATCAGGGGTACATCCTTGCAGATGCGTACCAGGATGAACGCGGGTTGTACGTTCCGGCCAGCGACGTTGTCAAGGTAGATGACTCATACGCATACAAAGGTGAAGAGGTCACCAGGGTGTACGGAAAGATGGGGAAGTCGCTCAAGAACGGAGTGAACCCCGATGATATATTCGAGGACTACGGGGTCGACACGCTCAGACTCTACGAGATGTTCATGGGACCGCTCGACACATCTCGCCCGTGGTCGACCAAGGACATTGTCGGTGTGCACCGCTTCCTCCAACGGCTGTGGCGAAACTTCATCGATGAGGACTCCGGTGAGGCAACAGTGAGCGCCGAACCCTCTGACGGTGAGCTTCAGGTTCTGTTGCACCGGACGATCGAGGCGGTTGGAAGGGACATGGAGAACCTCCATTTCAACACCGCGGTTGCGCGGCTTTTCGAGCTGAACAACGCGCTTGTCGGGCTTGACCTGGTGCCCTCCGATGTTGCAGATGTCTTTCCGCGACTGCTCTCGCCCCTGGCACCGCACATCTGCGAGGAGTTGTGGCAACGCATGGGAAGGGACGGCTCTGTGGTGACGGCAGAGTGGCCGATGCATGACGAATCCCTGATTGCTGAGGACACCGCAACCATGGTCGTCCAGGTCAATGGCAAGGTCAGGGACCGGATCCAAGTGCCCGTCGGAATCACCGAGGACGAAGCCGTGGCACTCGCCCTTGCATCTGAGAGGGTCCAGGCGCACACCGGTGGTGCCCCACCTCGCAAGGTCATTGCTCGGCTCCCCAACGTGGTCAGCCTCGTAGTGTGAGTATCTCGGCTGCCGTCACAGCGAGGAAGGCCGGTGTCGACACTGGAGACCTCGACCTCTCGGAGGTGAGCGTGCGCATGATGCCTTATTGGATGCAGGTCGCTCTGGGCACTTCGGTCGCCGCGATCACGATCGGAAACAATATCTTCGTTGCACAGGACAGGTACGAGTCAGTCGTCAGTGGGAAGAGCCCAGCCCTTCTTCTCCATGAGTTGGTGCATGTTGATCAATGGCGTAGGGAGGGCGGCGTCGCCTTCATGAGTCGTTACGCGACTGAATAC
>JAZFUH010000136.1:0-4238 GCA_036447125.1 Acidimicrobiia bacterium
GTGGGGCGTGGCAGAAGCATGCATGTCCCAGGTCTGGGCAAGGAAGCCGGCGCCCTCTGACTGTGCATCCGTCGTGATCACAGATGTGCAGGAGTCCTCGAAACCCGTTCCTCCCCCAAGGGCTCGCACGGTGTCGATGAAATCGGTGAACCCGCCAACGATCACTGCCTCTTCGGGCGAGATACCCGCCGCATCGGCCAGTGCGGTCATCTCCACGAACAAATCGGCGTCGTACCGTTCATGAGCGTCGAGCATCCCCGATGCGATGCCGACAATGCCGTCACGATCGAGATCGGTTCCGATGCCTGAGAGCACGATCCGATCATCAACGTACGCCCGGATCTCGGAAGCGAACGCGGCACCGTGCATGGCGCCAACTTCAGAGGGCGTGCCTTGTGTGATCAGTCGTGTGAGGTTCGCCATGTACATCACTCCAACATGGCGGGTCCGCGGTTCCGCGCACTCGAGAAGTATCCCGGAACCGAGGTCGGCCCGCAGTGGCGCTCCCCGTGCATGAACCGTCGACCGAACATCACGATTGCTCTCTCCGTCGTTTCGACTCATCGAGCGTACACGGTTTCGCTGGCGTCGCGTATCCATGCGCGAGAAGCGCTTCTACGAGCGTATCGAGCACAGAAGGGTCTCAGGACTGCCATATCGCTGTGCGACTGCTTGCCTATAATCGAATCGAAAGCACCACTCGAGCAGAAGGGTATGGCCTCCATCGACATCCACAGATCCATGGTTGACTCGAGACCGAAGGTCTACTGGACCGATGATCCGGCGGCCCCCGAGCGCGCTGAGCCACTTGTTGGTGCCGCCGGTGCAGATCTCGTCGTCGTTGGCGCAGGCTTCACCGGGCTGTGGGCTGCAATCCTTGCGATCACAGAATCGCCCGGTCGATCTGTGGTCATCATCGAGGCCGACACCGCCGGCTTCGGCGCGAGCTCTCGCAACGGTGGATTTCTCGAGGCCTCCCTCACACACGGCATCGGCAACGGAATCTCGCATTGGCCAAAGGAGTTCGATCTCCTGGAACGTCTCGGTGATGAGAACTTCAGGGCGATCCTCGACTTCATCAAGGGCAACGATCTCGATATCGGCCTCGAGGAGACAGGAGTCATCGGTGTCGCGACCGAGCCGTGGCATGTCACAGAGATCAAGAAGACTCAGGCGATGCATCATCGCTTCGCCCAGAGCGCGGAGTTCCTTGATCGCTCAACGGTTCGCGAGCGGGTGGATTCGCCAACCTACCTTGCCGGCCTGTACGTGCCGCACGGCGCAGCGATCATGAACCCGGCACAGCTCGCGTGGGGTCTTCGACGGGTTGCGGAGAACCTCGGTGTCGTCTTGTACGACGACAGTCCTGTGACCGGTATCGAGGAAGCTGGCGACCGTCTTGTCGTGACAACACGGCGGGGTTCTGTCAAGGCCTCAAAAGTGGTTGTCGCCACAAATGCATATCGAAGCCCGGTACCCAGGATGCGAAGGTTCATCGTCCCCGTCTACGACTACGTACTCATTACGGAGCCGCTCACCGCCAAACAGATGGCGACTCTGGGGTGGGAGGGACGTGAAGGGCTCTCAGACGTCAGCAGCCAGTTCCATTACTACAGGCTCACGACCGACAACAGGATCCTGTGGGGCGGATATGACGCCATATATCGTTTCAACAGCGCCGTTGGTGGACGGTACGACCAGGCTGGGGGCACACACCAGATTCTTGCAGAGCACTTCTTCGAGACGTTTCCTCAGCTCGAGGATGTGACGTTCACACACCGGTGGGGTGGCCCGATCGCAACGACATCGCAGTTCACCGCGACATGGGGTACCTCCCATGGAGGAGACCTGTCATGGGTTGGTGGGTACACCGGTCTCGGCGTCGGAGCGACCCGCTTCGGAGCGAGGGTCGCCCTCGATCTCGTTGATGGTGCAACGAGCGAGCTCACCGAGCTCGAGATGGTCCGAGAGCAGCCGATGGCGTTTCCCCCTGAGCCGTTTCGGTATGCCGGGATCCAGATGACCAGAAGAGCCATCGCTCGTTCAGACGCAAACCAGGGTCGCAGAGGCATGTGGCTCAAGCTTCTTGACCGCTTCGGTATCGGGTTCGATTCGTGAGGATCCGCGAACGAGCCTTCCTCCCGAAAAGCGACGAGTCTGGTGCCATCGACTCCCGGCATCAGGCGGACGCGGGGAGTCGTCTCAGCCCGGAGGGAGACCCCAGGCATAGGTCTGCTTCGTCAGCCTCAGGTACGTGAAGGTCTCTGTCGACGATACGCCGTCGATTGCACGCAGCTGTCCGATCACGGCCAGTAGGTGGTCGTTGTCCGTACAGAGCACTTCGACGAGCAGGTCGAAGCGGCCTGCCGTGAGGACGACATAGGTGACGGGGTCGAGCGCACCGACTTTCTCGCTCAGCACCTCGATGTCTCCATTGGAGGTGAGGCCGATCATCGCCTGCATGGTGAAGCCGATGCGGAGCGGATCAGTGACCGCAACGATCTCAAGCGTCCCTGACTCGAGCAGTCGGTTGACCCGTAGTCGGATCGCGGCCGGCGAGAGATCGATCTCTCTCGCAAGTTCGGCGAAGCTGGCGCGCCCGTCGAGTTGGAGAGCCGCAATGATCTTCAGGTCCTTTTGGTCTAGCTCGAAGTCCATGGTGTCACCCGTTCATGAAGTCGACGGAAACGCATAACGCTTCCCACAAGGTGGAGTATGGCGCGATTGTTGCATGTTGGCGGATTGGAGGCAACCATTCCGATCTCCAGGCGTGATTCCAGTGACGATCAAGCAGGCAGCCGTTCGATCTCATTTCGATTCGATCGTAAGTTGTCCCTCTGGCAATCGATGGCGATTCTGTGCCCCTGCGTCGCTGGTGATACGATATGATGGCGTACTGTGGCTTGTGATTCGCTCGCGTGCTACCCTCTGATGAGCGAAAGCTGAAACGACTGCCATACATCCTCATCGTCAATGCGGTACCGGCCCACGGGCTGACGATGCACCGTGGAGATGTGGCGGATCCGCTTGGAGGGCGAGATGAAGACGAATATCGATCCGGGTCGTGTTGCAGAACTGACCACGAAGATGGAGGATGCGCTGCGTGCGCGCACCCGGTTGTCCGGCGAATTCGTTGAGGATGCAAGGCAGGTTCTGCCTGCAGGGGTTGCATCGTCTTTCCAGGAGCAGTCCCCCCACCCCATCTACATCGTGGAGGGACATGGCTCGAAGGTCAGGGATCTCGATGGCAACGAGTACTCCGACTTCCACAACGGTTTCGGGGTCATGGTCGTTGGTCATGCACATCCGGTGATAGCGAAGGCCATCTCAGATGTGGCCTCTCGCGGCACCCACTTTGCAGCACCGAACCAGGGTGCTGTTCGCGTGGCCCGAGAACTCTCGCGACGTTTCCAACTCCCGAAGGTGAGGTTCTCAAACTCAGGCACAGAGGCAACACTCGACGCGATCAGGCTCGCCAGGGCCTACAGCGGACGCGACGCCCTGGTGAAAATCGAGGGCTCATACCACGGGCATCACGATGCGGTGATGGTGTCGGTACATCCGGACGCAGCCGATATCGGACCTCGCTCCCGTCCTGTATCGGTCCCCCAGACCGCCGGAATTCCGAAGCCCCTGCTGGAACTGACCGTCGTTGTGCCCTTCAATGACCCCGACGCACTCGATGATGTCCTGGGAACCAATCCCGACATCGGAACGATGATCATCGAACCCATCATGATGAATATCGGTGTGGTTCCGCCCATCGATGGGTATCTCGAGGCAGTGCGAGAGATAACCCGGAAGCACGATGTCATATTGATCTTCGACGAGGTGAAGACGGGTGCAACGATCGCATCGGGTGGGGCCGTGGAAACCTACGGCGTGGTTCCCGATCTGGTTGCTCTCGCCAAGGCAACAGGGGGCGGAACACCGATCGGAGCCATACTCGGAACCGAAGAGCTGATGGCACAGATCACCGACGGCACGGTCACCCAGATCGGCACATTCAACGGAAACCCGCTCACGATGGCAGCCGCCGAAGCAACCCTGATCGAGGTGCTCGACAAAGACGCATACATCTATCTCGACAGGGCCGGGAAACGGATGCTCGAGGGATGTCAGGCGGTCTGTGACAGATATGGACTGCCCGCTCATGCCGTCGGCGTGTCGTCCAAGGGCTGCGTCATGTTCGCCACCGAACCGATACTCGACTATCGGTCATACCTCGATCACTTCGA
>JAZFUH010000137.1:0-6231 GCA_036447125.1 Acidimicrobiia bacterium
CGCTCAGCGGCTACGATGCCGCGCGCAGCCAGTGGCCTGGAGTGATCGTCTGGAGCATTGCTGTCCCAGTCAGATTTCCCGTGGCGCATGAACATGAGATTTGGCATGGGTCAATCGTAGCTCGCCTTGTCCCCCCTGAAGGGAGGACGCGGTTCCCGGGTAGCAGGTTCGCGTGCCCCTCGATCCTCGCTGGCGCTCGTCTCGTGTCCCCCGCAATTGGGGGACGCGTTTCTTGCCTCCGAAAGCGGGATGCCTCAGGTCCAGGGGCTCACGACGGTCAATGCAAACAGCGCCTGAGCTGTGAAGTAGATCGGCAGCCCAAATACGCGGTTCGTGAGCGCGGGAGATACGAACTGGTTTCTGGCAACGAGCACGTCCGATGTTGCGAACAGCACAGCTGCCGTCGGGATGCGAAGGTCGGCGAGCACTCCGTGTGTACCGAACGATGCCACCACCATCACAGAGATGATCGCGATGTATGCGGCAACAGGGCCGCGCATTGCTTCAGGCGTGTGCGGTGCGAGCCATCTGAGGATGGCCGTCGCGGTCAGGGCCATTGCGATACCGGAGAGCGCGACAGCCGCAAGATCCATGGAGGAACGTATGAAGAACCCCGCCGTGTACAAGGTATGGACAAGTGCGAAGGAGATCAGTCCTGCCAGAAAGGGTCTCTGGCCCGTGAACGACAGAGCAAGATCTCCAAACCACGATGCAACAAGGCCTGCGGTAATAAGCGCCGTGTAGCCGTTGAGAACGGGATCACCGCTGAACACGATGGCGATCAGCGCGGTCGATGCTCCGATCTTGAAGATACGACTCCACAACACCGATTGGCTCGTGAGCAACGCGGAGGCAAGACCCGCACCGATAGCCACGATGACGAGAACACCCGTCACAGGCGTTCAACCACATAGTCGATGCACCCGGTGAGCGCCTGCACATCGTCAATCGAGATGTTCGGGAATGTGGCGATACGCAGCTGGTTCCTACCGAGTCTGCGGTAGGACTCAGTGTCGACGATGCTGTTGTCTCTCAGTACGGACGTCACGGTGCTCGCAGAGACCGAACCCATCAGGTCGATAGTCACCACCGTCGGCGATCGCAGATCAACATCCTGGACGAAGGGGTCTGCGTATTGGCTCATCGCGGCCCACCCGTACACGTGGTTCGACGTCGCCTTCACGGTTGAGTCTGCCCACTGGATTCCGCCAGATTCGTTGATGAACTTGATCTGTCTCGCGAGTAGGTAGAGCGTTGCGAGAGCGGGCGTGTTGTAGGTCTGAGCCATACGGCTGTTCTCCATGGCAGCCTTGAGTGAGAGGAAAGGGGGAATCCATCGACCGGAGCGAGCAAGAGCCTCGATGCGATGCAGCGCGAGTGGAGACACGATGGCGATCCACAGCCCGCCTTCGGATCCGAGTGCCTTCTGTGGAGAGAAGTAGTAGGCGTCGACGGAGGGGACGTCGAACGAGATCGCTCCCGCAGCCGAGGTGCCGTCGACGATGACGAGGGAGTCGCCGAGCCTTGCGAACGGGGCGACGACCCCCGTCGATGTCTCGTTGTGGATGAACGCGACCGCATCGACCCCAGCTACTTCTTCAGGCTGCGGAGCGTCTCCGTGGTCTGCAGCGATGATCACAGGATCATCGAGATGGGGGGCTTGTGAGACCGATGAAGCGAACTTCTCCGAGAATTCACCGCAGACGAAGTGTGCAGATCGATTCTCGATCAGACCGAACACTGCTGCGTCCCAGAACGCCGTGGCACCTCCGAGGCCGAGGATGATCTCGTACCCCTCCGGCAGGGTGTACATGTCGATGAGACCGTGTTGGATGTCGGCCACGACATTCTTGACCGTGGGTCTGCGGTGGCTTGTTCCCATGAAGGATGTGCCCGTGCGGGCGAGATCATCGACAAAGATGCTTCTCACTCGACCAGGCCCCGATCCGAATCTCCCGTCCAGCGGCAGGAGATCGCTCGGAATGATGATCTTGGGAATCCTGGTCATGTCTATCGTGAACCTATCCTTTCGACAGCTGGAGAGTAGACCTGATGAAGAACGGCGAATCAATATCAAGACGGGCCATCGCGGTTAGCCCATCGGCAACCCTTGCAATAACCGCCAAGGCGAGGGAACTGCGTGCCGAGGGCAAACCTGTCATCGGATACGGAGCAGGAGAGCCTGACTTCCCCACCCCCGCACCGATCGTCGAGGCAGCTCTGCGGGCAGCCAGGGATCCGAAGTCGCATCGTTATTCACCAGCTGCGGGTCAGCCGGGCCTTCGCGATGCAATAGTGAACAAGACGCAACGGGACTCGGGATTCGTTGTGGATCAATCCCAGGTCGTTGTAACCAACGGCGGGAAGCAGGCCGTATATCAGACGTGCCAGGTGTTGGTCGATCCGGGTGACGAGGTATTGCTTCCATCGCCATACTGGGTGACCTATCCGGAGGCGATCGCCCTCGCCGGTGGTGTGCCGGTGATCGTAGAGACGGACGAATCATCGAAATTCACGGTGTCGGTTGACCAACTGGACGCTGCGGTGACGGATCGAACGAAGATGCTCATCTTCGTGAGTCCGTCGAATCCCACGGGTGCCGTCTATACGGAGGAGCAGATCAAGGCTGTTGGTGAATGGGCCGCCGCCCGCGGTATCTGGGTCATGACAGACGAGATCTATGAGCACCTCGTATACGACGACGCGACATTCCACTCGATGCCCGTCGTTGTACCCGAAATAGCTGACCGATGTGTGGTCGTGAACGGAGTGGCCAAGACCTATGCGATGACCGGATGGAGAGTCGGTTGGATGATCGGACCGCCAGAGGTCGCCGCCGCAGCCACCCGCATCCAGTCACACCTCACGTCGAATGTGAACAACATCGCCCAGGCGGCTGCACTCGAAGCTGTTTCAGGATCCCTGGCCACCGTCGACATGATGCGCAAGGCCTTCGACAAGCGGAGGCTCTTAATGATTGGGATCCTGGAATCGATTGACGGTGTCGCGTGCACGACGCCAGAGGGTGCCTTCTACGCGTTTCCGAACATGACAGGACTGCTGAACCGGTCTCTCGGCGGCCGGACACCAACATCGACCATGGAGCTGGCGGAGCTTCTTCTCGACGAGGTGAGCGTGGCAATCGTGCCGGGAGAAGCTTTCGGTGCGCCGGGCTACGCCAGGTTGTCCTTCGCCCTCTCCGATGGTGACCTTGTCGAAGGTCTCGAGCGAATTGCAGACCTCGTGGCGAGATCAGACCATTAGCGCTCAACCGCATCGAGCGCAGTGGTCACCACAGACCATGCCTCGGTCGACGGGTCGATGAGGTCCATGTGTCCACAGGCGTCGACCAAGGTGATCTGTCTTTTCCCGCCTCCGAGTGCCACGTAGGTCTTTGTCTGGGTGGGGTCGATCACGTCATCGTCGACGCCGTGCACCAGGTGCACCGGTATCGCGGGTTGTCCCTTGAGCTCAGCCTGGTTCCAGAGTCGAGGGGCATTGTCGCGAGACACCCCAAGGAACCGAGCCACAGGGTCATCGTCGGGATGTGATTCCTCGGTCCCGGAGAGGTCTGACACCCCGGCGAGAATCACCGCACCGGAGATGCCGGCATCGTGGTGTGCGAGAGACAGAGCGAGGTATCCACCGGCTGAGTGGCCTATCGCCACGATTCGCTCAGGATCAAGGCCGTGTTCGACGGCGTTGATCCTGATCCACTGAGTGGCGCTCTCGAGGTCACCGGGTGCCGTTGCATACGACCCATGGCCGCGGTGGTACTCGATGTTCACCGTTGCCCAACCGAGGTCCGTGAGCGCAACCGCGATGGGATCCATCAGATCGCGCTTCCATATCTCTCTCCAGAAGCCACCGTGGATCAGCAACGCCACGCGGTGGGGGCCGTCACCTGAGGGCGTCCTCAGATCGAGCACCATCTCTGGGTCAGGACCGTACTGAGCCGTGATCGGAGGGTGTGAG
Source organism: Acidimicrobiia bacterium (assembly GCA_036447125.1). Classification (GTDB taxonomy): domain Bacteria; phylum Actinomycetota; class Acidimicrobiia; order Spongiisociales; family UBA5794; genus B3-G11. The sequence continues at coordinate 3,976 of JAZFUH010000137.1, forward strand.
AAGCCGGCAACGAGATGATCGATTGCATGCACGTACCCGTCGGTACCTCGGCCGACAATCGTGAGGTCACAGACATCTGTCAGGACCGATCGATGGCGCCACGACTCACGCTCATAGACATTCGAGATATGCACCTCGATTGTTGGCAAGCCGACGGCGGCAACAACATCGCCAATGGCGTATGAGTAGTGAGTCAGGGCGCCTGCGTTGATTACGAGACCGTCGTATCTTGCTGCCCCTTCCCCGATGGCGTCCACGATCGCACCCTCGTGGTTCGACTGGATCGCCTCGATCGTCGCTCCGACGCTGTCAGCCTTGAGCTGCCATTGCATTTCGAGGTCGGTCAGAGTGGATGTCCCGTAGACGTCAGGGTCCCTGGTTCCGAGGAGGTTGAGATTTGGCCCGTTGATGACGAGAATGCGCATGGGTGCGAGTCTCGATGGTTTTCGATGCTCACGCAAATACGCGTGGGTCGTGGTCGGCCCTGAACCCGCTCGCTCTTGCCGATGTCTCGTCGCTGATGCCGGCCTCGACGGGATCTCGGTTGCCCACGATCTGTTGAGAGAAACGATCCATGACCGAGGATGTGTTGACATTCGCCACGTCCGCGACGGCCCCCGTCAGCTTCGGATCCATGTCAAGTCCGAGTGATCGATAGACCGGCTCGAGAACCGTGTTGATTGAAGCTCCATCGTTGACGACGATCATGCCCGCGATCTGGGCCGCCCGACGCGCCAGTCGCTGACCCGAACCCATGACCTTTCCGGCACCATGCACCGACACGCTGTAATTGCCCGGGCAGTATTCGTGCGGCAACTCGCCGGCAGTCCCGGTCACGTCGAAGGATCGGAGCGTATCTATGACGCTGTTCGTGACTGCTTCGAATCGGGCGCGCATGTCGCGAACGGGATCCGGAGTCGGGACTGTCCACGCGAATCGGATCACCTGCTCATGGAAGACAACAGCCCGACCGCCGGCCAGACGGATCGTCGGGTCGAAGCCCCTGTCAACGGCGATTGCAACAGCCCTGTCAAAACCCGGTGTGATGGCATCGTGCCTTCCGAACGCAACGACGCGGTGCGGGCACCCGATTTGCAACGTTTCAGGGAGATCGCCATCTGACACCTGCTCAAGTATCACACGGGAGACCGCTGTATCGAGCGGCGCATCGCCGGTCAGGTGGCCCTTCACGATATGGACGAATGCGTCTCCCATGACGTCCGAGGCTAGTGCCCTGTTGAGTGACCTCTGCGCTGTTCTGTCGTCCGGGAACCCCGCTCGCTGCGGCTTCGTCCTGCCACCTTGAATCGACATCGACGCCCCGAACGTTACCGGACAGGGCGCGAACGCCAACTCGATCGGTTCTCAGTCCAATAGTGCTGACCGTCAACCGAGCTGCCATCCGCCGACCGATGGCTACCAGGGTGCTGTCAGTTGTCGAGAAACCGTGCCATCCTTCGGCACATGAAGCGGTTGACGATTGGTGTGTTGGTGTTCTCAGCTCTGCTGGGTGGTTGCGGGCAAGCCGGCCCTCTTGATGGAGTTGGCGACCGAACGCGCGGCTACGTCCAGGGCGACACAACAACGACGACCGTTGTGGCCGTCGTTGCTGGAACCGGGGATGAAGGGCTCATCGGCGCGGGCGCTGTCGAGTGGTTCAATGACGACCTCTCCAACCAGGTCGTCGGAACGGCAGAACAGGTGATCCAAGGTGTGTGGGAGCGTGAGCTGAACAGCAGGTTCGTGCAATCTTCGAGATCCGAGATCTCGGTGGCGATCCCCACGATCATGTTCCCCGAGCTCGTGCCCGAAACTGTCCGGTGGATCACGAGTCAGCTCGTATACGATGAGACCACCGGTGTGCTCGATCCAGACATCTCTGCCGCATTCGGGATGTGGACATCGGATCCGTATCAGTCCGATACGGCCAGGCTGGGGGTCCTGCGTGTCGGCAAGGCAGCTGCAAACCTGCTTCCAACGAGATCAGAGATCGTTCCGGTCATCGTCCCGGACGGGATCAGTCTCGGATGGACAGAGGCAGGGCATCGGTATGAGTTGTTCTGCCGATCCGATATCTCTGAGGAACTCTGCATCGACGTGGCCAACTCAACTGTCACCCTGTCGGGACTGCTTCCGTAGCTGTACCGCTCGCTGTGCTCGCTGACCGGTATCTGACGACGGATCGGTCGCTTCGCTCACCAGACACCACTTTCTCCTGACCGGCTTCTGGTATCTGGTGTCTGGTTTCTGGCCTAC
>JAZFUH010000138.1:0-10046 GCA_036447125.1 Acidimicrobiia bacterium
CGAATGCTCGGCTGCACAAGGGTGCAGGGATACCTCATTGCCGGCCCACTGAGACCTGAGCTCGTGATGGAATTCGTCGAGAGCTACGACCAGACCCTCGCCTTTGTGAGCCAGGACTCCCGAAGCACGATCAACGACTAAGGGCAATCGAACGCTCTCAGACGAGCGGCCTCGGTCCGTAGAAGACCACGAGGGAGCCATCCACGATCCGGGCTTCAATGAGCCACACGTCTCGGCTGGAGGAGAACGAGATGATGACGGCCGTGTCCTCTCGGCTCAAGGTGTGCATGACATAGCCGGCACCCGGCGTCGCCCACAGTAGATGGAGCCGATCATCAGCAACAGCGAACGATGCCTTACCTGCATGAAGCGACACAACCTCCGTCTCGGAGGTACTTGGATTCGTGAACCGGTCCCAGCGCGTCGACTGGTCGGTCTCGTCATCGGCACTCCCCCCGGTGTTGGCCGACCCGGTCGGCTCGGTACCGGCTTCGGCGCTCCCCACGGTGGGCCCGCCTGTGCTTTGAACGATGCCACCGGAGGCTTGGGGCTCGACGTTTTCGGACGAACCCACCGCTACGACTGGGAGCGCCGCGACCTCAGCTGCAGTGAGTGGTCTGAGCGGTCGGTCAAGAACCTGTCCGCCGGCGACTGCCACCGCACCAGAGGCCACCAAACCTGTGCCGATGGCTGCTGCGAGCCAGCCAGCGACCAGGAGGAGTCTCTGCCGCATAACGATCATCGTCCGTGTCCCCGGGTTGTGATGTATCCAACATCATGTTAAGGAGTTGCTAAGACGATTGCATTGTGGTTGATTGGGCGAGTGCCATCAGTTGTGATCATCGAAGACGATCAGCGAATCCGCGAACTCGTGACCCGAGTGCTGTCCCAGAAGGGTTTCGACGTCGATGGAGCGAGTACGGCACTCGATGGCTTGCAGAAGATCGTTCAGAGCTCGCCAGATGTGGTCGTGCTCGATATGGGGCTCCCTGATCTCGACGGTGCAGACCTTCTCAAGATGATCAGGGCCATCACGGACGTGCCCGTTGTGGTTGCAACGGCTCGAAGCGACGATCGTGATGTGATCCGGACTCTGAACGCTGGGGCAGATGATTACCTTGTGAAGCCATTCAGTGTGGAGCAGCTCGAGGCGAGGCTTCGTGCTGTTCTTCGCCGCTCTGTGGCCGACGACTCGGGTTCTCAAATCCTCGTCGGTGATCTCAGGATCGACCCGAGTGCCAGGACTGCGATCCTGGGCGATGAGTCGCTCCAGCTGAGCCCCAAAGAGTTCGACCTACTCGTGTATCTCGCCAAACGCGTTGGTGTCGTGGTCTCCAAACGCGAGCTCATGGCCGAGGTGTGGCGCCAGCCATACGGCGGTTCAGAGAAGTCCGTTGACGTGCACATCTCGTGGATCCGGAAGAAACTCGGAGAGACGGCTGCCGAACCCGGATACATCGAGACCATCCACGGTGTCGGCGTCAAACTCGTCGAGCCATCGTGAGGAGGAGGCTCGCATTTTTGAGCCTTGCTGTTGCATCGCTCGTGGTCGTTGCCTTCCTTTTTCCCGTTGCCATCCTGATCAGGAATCAAGCTCAAACCCGAGCGCTCTCTGACGCCGAACGTGATGCCCAGTCTGTCGCAACAGCACTTGCGGTTGTTGGCACGGACGAGGGGATCACGCCTGAGCTCGCAGACGCGATTCTCACTGCTTTTGGGAAACCCGACGATCTGAGCGTGATCTTTGTGAGTGGCGAGGTGATCGGGTCGTCCTTCGGATCTGATGAGAACCTTGGACTGGCACAGAGCGGTGCTGCGTTCACAGCAAAGACCGAAGGTGGAGCAGAGGTACTCGTCCCTGTGCTCACAGCCGACGCGCCCATCCAGGGCGATACGGTGGTCGTCCGTGCATTCGTGAGCGATGAGGAGTTGTCCGAGGGGGTTCCCATTGCATGGGCCATGCTCCTTGGATTGGGGTTGTTCCTGATCGCTGTTGCAACACTCGCCGCAGACAGACTCGGTAGATCGGTTGTTCGTCCCGTCATCGAGCTCTCAAAGGCTGCTCACCAATGGGGGATGGGCGATCTGGAAGCCCGTGTTGTACCTGCAGGCCCTGAGGAGATTGCCGAGGTCGGAAAGGCCTTCAATACGCTGGCTGGGCGTCTCGACAAGCTGCTCGAGGCCGAGCGGGAGTCGGTTGCCGATCTCTCACATCGGCTCCGAACTCCGCTCACCGCGCTCAGGCTGCAGGCTGAGACACTTGCCGATCCGCAGGAGGCCTCTCTGCTCGCGGCCGACATCGACGAGCTGGAGCGTCAGGTCGATGAGATGATCCAACGAGCCCGTAGCCAATCCGGTGGGGGCTCTGCCGTTGACTCCGTGGATCTTGGAGAGGTCGTCATCCATAGAGCAAGTTTCTGGCAAGTGCTTGCGGATGAGCAGGGAAGACCGACATCGATCTCTGTCGGGACCGGTGATCATCCGGTCTCACTCCAGCGCACCGAACTCGGTGCGCTCGTCGATGTTCTGATCGAGAACATATTCGCTCACACACCTTCGGGCGTCGGGTACAGGCTCGGGGTTCGCAGACAGGGTGATGGAAGAAGTGTGCTCACCGTGTCCGACGCGGGCCAGGGTTTTGGCGATCTGGGCGTGATGAGGAGGGGACAGAGCGGCGCAGGTTCGACGGGCCTTGGTCTCGACATTGTCGTGCGCACTGCAGAACGCACAGGTGGCGGTATCAGGATTGGCAGGTCGAGGGATGGCGGAGGTGAGATCTCTGTTGTGTTCGGGGCTTCAGAACGCGACGGCCGCAGGGTCAAGGAAGACACTCAGCTCAGCCAGAGCGCCGGCTGATACAGAGAAGTACGCCCATTTCCCACGTTGCTCGCGAGTGAGCAGCCCTGCCTCCGTGAGTACTTTGAGATGATGGCTCACCGTCGGTTGGCTCACTCCGAGGGGCTCCGTGAGATCACAGGCGCACCGCTCCGCCTGTGATGCAATGAGACTGAAGAGACGAAGTCTCGTCGGATCGGAGAGGGCCTTCAGTCTTGTCGCCATTGTGTCTGCGTCCTCGTGCGACAGGGGTGAGCAACAAACAGGGGAGCAGCAGGCATCCATGGGGCCAGTCTACCATTCGTATCGATGAACATCGATATAGAGAAGGCAGTCAGCGGCCGGCCATCGGCTTTCGGCTGTGACCTGCCACAATTGGAGCGACCACCCAAGGGCACACCCCATGACCACGTCCATTCCGGCATCCATCAGCGATCCACCTCCTGAGTACCCCTCCGAGTGGGAACTGGATGCCGTGCTCAAGGACGGCGGCACGGTTCGTATTCGCCCGATCGTCCCTGCAGATGCGATTGCTCTTCAAGCTTTCGTAAAGAACATGTCGACGGAGAGCAGCTACTTCCGGTTCTTCCGCGTCAAGCGACAGCTTGAGCCAGATGAGATCGAGGAGTTCACGAATCTGGATTACGACAGGCAGATGGCCTTCGTCGCGATTGTCGATGGAGAGCTCGGCGGTGTTGGCCGATACAACGCAAAGGACTGCCCCGACGGGTTTGCAGAGTCAGCCTTCACGGTTGCCGATGAACTTCAGGGAAGAGGGATCGGAACTCTCCTCGTCTACCGCATCTCTGCCTACGCAAGAGCTCATGATATCAAGGGCTTCCGGGCCCATGTCCTTGCGGACAATCACGCGATGATGCGTGTGTTTCGCAACGCAGGCTTTGCCATGCACCGCGATGTCGACCAGGGCGTCTACACCGTCGAGATCGATACGGAACAGTCAGACGCTGTTCTTGAGGCCGAGGGCCGTGCGGAGCAGATCTCGATCGCAGCAAGCGTGATGCCGCTCTTCTATCCCACTTCGATAGCGGTCATCGGCGCAAGTCGTGACAAGTCCTCCATAGGCGGGAGACTGTTCAACAACATCATCAACGCTGACTTCAACGGCCCCGTCTATCCGGTCAATCCAAAGGCGTCCGTTGTGCGCTCGATCCACAGCTTTTCATCGGTCACAGACATCCCCGGTTCTGTTGATCTCGCTTTCATCGTGGTGCCCGCACGGTTCGTGAATGATGTCGTGAGGGAGTGCGCCGAAAAGGGTGTGCGAGGAGTCGTGGTGATATCTGCAGGATTCTCCGAGACCGGGGAGGTTGGCGCACGACTGGAGAGAGAGTTGCTCGACATCGTACGCGACGCAGGAATGCGAATGGTCGGTCCGAACTGTATGGGACTCCTGAACACCGATCCCGCGGTGAGCCTTGACGGTCAATTCGGTCCTGTGATGCCGAAGGCAGGGAACGTCTCGATGTCTTCCCAGAGTGGCGCCCTTGGTCTGGCGATCCTCGACTACGCGACCCACCTCAATCTCGGTATCTCGACATTCGTCTCTGTGGGCAACAAGCCTGATGTCGCCGGTAATGACCTGCTTCTGTTCTGGGAAGAGGACCCGAACACCGATGTGATCCTGCTCTACCTCGAGTCGTTCGGCAATCCTCGGCGATTCTCTCGGATTGCGCGTCGGATAACGAAGAAGAAACCGATCGTGGCTGTGAAGTCGGGCAGGACCTCAGCCGGAGCGAGGGCTGCCTCGAGCCATACGGGTTCCCTCGCGAGTCTCGACGTTGCAGTAGACGCTCTGTTTCGCCAGGCAGGCGTCATCAGGGTGTCCACCCTCGAGGAACTCTTCGATGTCACGGCATTGCTGGCCAACCAACCTGTTCCGAAGGGCGATCGAGTTGCGGTCGTGACCAACGCCGGCGGACCAGCGATCCTCGCAGTTGACGCGCTTGAATCGCAGGGACTCACGGTCCCTGAGCTCTCGGATGAGCTCCAGGCAACGCTCCGTTCGTTCCTTTCGGTCGACGCCGCGGTCATGAACCCGGTGGACATGATCGCTGCGGCCGGACCCGAGCAGTATCGCCTCGCCATCAAAGCATTGGTCGAAAGTGACGAGATCGATGCGCTGATAACACTGTTCATCCCCGCATCCCAAGAGGGCGTCTCAGAGACATCCACGGCGATTCGAGAGGCGGGTGAGGCCACGCCGGACGACAAGACCTTCCTGTGTGTATATATGCATTCAGGGGGTGCGCCGAGCGAGCTGAGCAGCCGTGATGTGGGGTTTCCAACGTTCGCATTCCCAGAGCGTGCGGCCAAGGCTCTGCGCAAGGCCACGACCTATGCCGAGTGGCTCGCCAGACCAGAGGGGGTGATCCTCCAGTTCGCCGATGTTGACAAGGAGCGGGCACGTGGTGCGGTCGACGCAGCGATCGACGGCGTGGATGAGGAGGGTGTCTGGCTCGACCCCAACTCGGTCGATACGATCCTCGAATCGTATGGATTGACGATCCCGAAGGCCCGGGTTGTCCCAACGGTGGAGGAGGCGATCGCGTTCGGGGACGAAGTCGGTGGCTCGATCGTTCTCAAGGTGATCTCGCCCTCTGCCGTTCACAAATCCGATGTAGGTGGTGTCGCCCTTGATGTATCCGGTGCACGGGACATCACGGCAGCGTACGACCAGGTCACCGGAGCAGTCCCTGATCCTGAAGGTGTTCTCGTCCAGGAATTCGTCTCGGGTGGACACGAGGTGCTGATCGGCATGGTCGAGGATCCGACGTTCGGTCCGTTGATCGTGTTCGGGCTTGGAGGTGTGTTCGTGGAACTCATCGGAGATGTGGCATTCCGGATCCATCCCCTCACCGATGTCGATGCCGCCGAGATGATAAGCGAAGTGAAATCGGCAAGACTTCTCGAAGGCTATCGGGGTGGTGAACCAGGTGATATCGATGCGGTTGTCGAGACGCTTTCACGGGTATCCACGCTTATCGAGGACCTGCCCGAAATATTCGAGATGGATCTGAATCCGGTGAAAGTTGGCACGCCGGGGCGGGGCGTGCGTATCGTGGATGCGCGAATCAAAGTGAGACCGACGGTCGGGACATGGATCCCCTCGCGGACCGACCTGCCGTCGAACATAGGGAGCTGACATGAACGTCAGGGATCTGATGACAACCGATGTGGTCGCTGTGGCACCAACCACGTCCGTCAGGGACGCCGCAAGAATGATGTTCCGTTATCGGGTGTCGGGCCTGCCGGTCGTCGATGCCGATGATCATGTGCTCGGAATCATCACCGAGGGTGATTTCCTTGCCCTCGAGGTCGAGCGAGCTGAATCCGGCCTCGTACCCGAACTGGTACGCGACGTGATGTCCCAATCTGTCTTGAGCGTCGCTGCCGATCTCGAGATTCTCGAGGCCGCAAGATTCATGCAGAGCCACGACGTCAAGCGAGTCGTGGTCGTTGAGGACGCAAAGATGGTCGGGGTGCTCTCTCGTTTCGACATCGTTGCGGCATTCACCCGCCCTGACGACCTGATCGAGGATGAGATCCGCGAGGACCTCATCCGGCGTGTTCTCTTCGTCGATCCGGCCACCGTGGACGTATCAGTGGCAAGCGGTGTTGTGCGTCTCGTCGGATCGATAGGAACGCGTACCGAGGCCAGACTCGTCGAAGAACTCGCAAGACGACTCGATGGAGTCGTCGACGTCCAGAACGACCTGACCTGGCGGCTCGATGACACAGAAGGGGTCGAGCCTGTCAGTGGCTGAAGGCGCACAAGGGGTAAAGATCGCGAGGGCTGGTGGGGGCACGGGCGAGCTGGATGCGTTGTTCGTCCATGCAACGGGTTTCTGCAAAGAGGTGTGGGAACCTGTGATCGACCGGGTGGCTTCAGATCCGTTCTCGTGGATCTCGATCGATCAGCGAGGCCACGGGGACAGCGAGTCAGGAACGCCTCCGAACGACTGGGATTTTCTCGCCGGAGACGTGATCGACGTCCTCGGGGACCACGTCGGCGTCATCGGCATCGGTCATTCATCCGGAGGCGGGGTGATCGCGAGGGCGGAAGCGTTTCGTCCGGGAACTTTCAGACATCTTGTTCTCATCGAACCGATCATCTTCCCCCCACCTTTCCAACGCATGGACGGCCCTCTGTCTGAGGGCACGAGGAGGCGGCGCAGAACGTTCCCGTCGCGCGACTTTGCGTTCGAGCGATTCGCTTCCGGTCCGTTCGGCTCATGGACTCCAGATGCTCTTGCCGCTTACATCGACCACGGCTTCCGTGCCACCGCCGATGGCTGGGAGCTCAAATGTGATCCGGAAGTCGAGGCAGATTTCTATGCGGAGGGTCTGAACCACGACACGTGGAACCGTATCGAGACGATCGAAGTGCCTGTGACACTCATCGCAGGAGAGAGTTCCAACACGCACCCGAAACCGTATCTCGATGCACTGGCTTCGCAGTTCCCTGATGTCGAGGTGGTCGTCGTGCCCGGAGCAGGTCATCTGGTCCCCATGGAGGAACCAGGCTCGATCGCTCGGCTCATCGAGCATGTCCTGGTGTCCTGAGTCGAGCCTGAGAGCCCGGGCACATATACCATCCCACCGATGTTCCTGCTCAACGCCGAAGAGATCGATGAGTTGCGGGCTGATCTCGCCGCCCAGTCGGGGTTCCGAATTGCGTCCATCGGCGTTGACTTCGACGCCTTCGACTTCGCCCGCACCGGTGAGAGTCTTGTTGACCGTGCCGTTGCGTACTCGATGCCGAACGGTGACCGTCTCGTTGGAATCGGCACTGCATGGAGCGCGTCGGGTTCAGGTAACAATCGCTTTTCAGACATCGGCATGAGTCTCGAGGCATTGGGACGGCCGGATCTCAAAGCTTTCGTCGGCTTCTCCTTCCTCCCCGAAGGCGCGCGATCAGAGGTGTGGGACGGCTATCCACCAGCGGAGGTCTTCCTTCCGCGTATCGGGATCGAGCAGTCTGATGCCGGAACAAGGCTCACGGTGATGATCCCTGAGACGGATCGGCTCGCACCGACCCTCGATCTGCTTGGTTCGATACGTCACCCCGAGTGGGTCCAGGTGATGGATCTCGGCGATCACGCCATTGAATCACATCCACCGGTCTCGGAGTGGGCAGCATCGGTGGCCGATGCGGTCAAAGCAATCCGAAGGGGAGATTTCGACAAGGTTGTGCTCGCGCGATCGGTCATCGTGCGATCGACCGAACCTGTCGCGATCCTGCGTGTGTTCAGGGAGCTCGTGCGCCAGTATCCCCAGTGCTACAACTTTGCGTGGAAATCGGGCGACGCGGTATTCATGGGAGCGAGTCCGGAGTTGTTCGCCGACGTGCGCGGCAACCGGTTCCATTCGAACCCACTTGCGGGATCTGCCCCGAGAGGCGAGGGCGAGGATGAGGACCGGATGATCGCTGAGAAGCTCATGACGGTCGCAAAAGAGCGTGAGGAGCATGCGCTGGTCGTCGATGACCTCACGAAACGTCTTGCTCCACTGGTGACCGAGTTGACGATTCCGAGAACTCCATCACTCAAACAGATGGCAACGGTGCAGCACCTCTCCACAGAGATCGATGGGGTCCTGTCGGCGGACGTCGGGATCCTCGACATCATCCAGGCGACACATCCGACACCCGCAGTTGGCGGCGTTGAGCGAGACACGGCCGTTCGATACATCAAGGACAATGAGGTGATCGACCGCGGCTGGTACACCGGTGGGATCGGGTGGATCAACGGTGCAGGTGACGGAGCCATCTGTATCGGGCTGCGGTGTGGTCTGGTCAGAGGCAACACGACGCACGTCTACGCGGGAGCAGGCATCGTTTCGGGCTCAGAACCAGAAGCTGAGCTCATCGAAACGCGTTTGAAACTGCGCCCGCTCATGGATCTTCTCACGGCCAACTGACGGATTCACACTTCTCCTTCACAATCGAGCCTCGATGGAGGATGATTGAGTGGCAGCGAAAGGGAACGTCCATGAGTCATGACAGCGGGTTCCGTCGTAACGACCACGATTCGACCCACCAGCCGCGATTTCGACAACAGAAACGATCCAAGGCATCCCGCGCCTACGAGGATCAGTTGATTCGACGCCACAGGGAGCACGAGGAGACGCGCAGGGCGGTGCAGGAATCGGCGGAATCTGACGAATAGCGAATCGGCGGCGTCGACGGCCGTCAGCGATCAGCTCCGGAGCGCACTGCCGATCTGATTGCCATGTGATGCTTCACGTTCTCGTTGCGGTTCGTGGACAGCTCGACGAGGTGCGGGGTGTCGATCGGCGTCGAAAGCTTCTTGACGTAGTCATCGAAGGTGTCGATCCGCGTTGCGTCGAGGCCCATCGATTCTGCAATACTTACGAGTGAGAGGCCGTGCGCGGTTCCCCAATGACGTTCGAAGGTCTCCGGATCGACGGCGTCCGATGTGGCCTGGGGCAGGAACGAGAAGATGCCCCCGCCGTCGTTGTTGATGACGACGACTCGCACGGGCGCACCGATTCTGGCTACCTCGGACAGCGCCGTTGCGTCGTGGAGCGCTGCAATGTCCCCGAGGAGCAGCGTCACCGGGGTGCCGGAGAGAGCTGCTCCGAGCGCGGACGAGATCGTGCCGTCGATACCGTTGACCCCCCTGTTCGCCAGCACGGTGATGTCCGAGCGCGGCTCGCCAAAGGTACCGATGTCCCTGATCGGCATCGAAGATCCGACGTACAGGGCACTCCCTGTCCGGGCGCAGGAAGCGAGCGTGCGAGCGATCTCAGGCTCATTCGGAAATGGCAGTTCTGCCATGGCCCTGGTCGCAGCGATATCGACAGCCTCGTCCAAGCCGAGCCACGAATCCAGAAAGGCTCGATCGCTCGCGACGTCCGGCACGTTTGCCCGCAGGAACGCTCCCGGGTCGGCATCGACGACCGTTGTCGCACTCAGGAGCGGATCGGTGAGGCGTGAACTATCGACGAGGATCTGTTCGACCCCTGATCGTTCGAGCCATGTCCACAGCGCCTTGGATGTCGGGATCGGACCGAGCCTGAGAACGACTTCGGGGGGAGCGACATCGAGTGCGTCGGTGCTGCCCGCAAGCAGGTCGCCGTTGGCCACTGTGTTCGGACCTGTGACCCAGCACTGGGGGTCGGACATCACCGGAGCGCCGAGCGCTTCTGCGACGACGTTCACAGCCGCC
>JAZFUH010000139.1:0-8308 GCA_036447125.1 Acidimicrobiia bacterium
TCAACCAGCTCCTTGTTGAACTTGACGGGTTCGATCCGAACATCGGTGTCATCGTCATAGCGTCGACCAACCGTCCGGACATCCTCGACCCCGCACTTCTTCGGCCCGGCCGTTTCGACAGACAGGTTGTTGTTGACCGTCCCGATCTCAAAGGCAGGGAGAAGATCCTCGACGTTCACGCAAAAGGGAAGCCGCTGGCGGATGGCATCAATCTTGGGACGCTTGCTCGCCAGACCCCTGGATTCACCGGGGCCGACCTTGCGAACCTCATCAACGAAGCCGCGTTGCTGTCTGCCAGGAATGGTGCCGAATCGATCTCGATGGCGGCCCTTGAGGAATCGATCGAGCGTGTCATCGCCGGACCGGAGCGCAAGAGCCGAATCATGTCCGAGAGCGAGAAGAAGATCACTGCATACCACGAAGGCGGTCATGCTCTTGTCGGCTACGCGCTTCCGAACGCTGATCCGATCCACAAGGTCACGATCATCCCTCGCGGCAGGGCAGGCGGTTACACCCTGTCGCTTCCGCTCGAAGACAAGTACTACACCCGGCGGTCAGAGATGATCGATCAGCTCGCGATGCTCCTCGGTGGCCGGACGGCTGAGGAACTCATCTTCGCCGACCCAACCACGGGAGCAGCGAACGACATCGAGAAGGCGACAGGTATCGCCCGCAAGATGGTGATGGAGTTCGGCATGAGCGACAAGCTCGGTCCGATCCAGTACGGCAAGCCCGAGGGCGAGGTGTTCCTCGGACGTGACTACTCGAGCCGCCAGGACCTCTCCAATGAAGTCGCCGCAGCCGTCGATGAGGAGATCAGGTTCCTGATCCATCAGGCCCACGATGAGGCGCGGATGATCTTGACAACCCACAAGGACGCGCTGCATCGCATAGCCGAGGCCCTTTGTGACAAAGAGTCACTCGACGCAGACGAGGTCAAAGCGGTGCTGAGTGACGTGCCGAAGTGGGAGCACACCTCGAATGGAACCATCAGACTCAAAGCTCCCGACGGTCTGCCTTCGGTACAGGGCGGGGTCGCCGCTCGCAGCGATGGCGGTTCCTGACCCGGTCCGGTACGCGGGTTCTTGGAGGCTCCGAGAGTCAGAGATTTCGCTCGCTCGCCCGGTGGTCATGGGCATCATCAATGTGACACCGGACTCGTTCTCAGACAGCGGGAAGCACGCAACCGTGGACACCGCCGTCGATGCCGGACGGCGGATGGTGGCCGATGGAGCCGTGATCGTCGATGTGGGCGGTGAGTCGACTCGACCTGGTGCGTCCCTGGTTTCCGTTGAAAAGGAGATGGCGCGGGTTGTCCCCGTTGTTGAGCAGCTTGCAGATGAAGGGATCCTCGTTTCGGTCGATACGTCCAAACCAGAGGTCGCACGTGCTGCCATTGAGAGCGGCGCCGTGGCTATCAACGATGTGACGGGTCTCAAGAACCATGCGATGCGTTCGGTGTGTGCTGAAGCAGGAGTTGGAGTGGTGATCATGCATATGGCCGGCACGCCGAGAACGATGCAGCGCCATCCCACATACGACGACGTGGTGGCTGAGGTGTTGGCGTACCTCTCCGAGCGTGCTGCGGTTGCCTTGCAGGCGGGGATTGCTCGCGACGCGATCGTCATCGATCCAGGAATCGGATTCGGCAAGGCGTACACGCACAATATTGAGCTCATGGCCCACCTTGATGCGTTCACCGAGTCCGGCTATCCGGTGCTGCTTGGCACGAGCAGGAAAGGATTCCTCGGAGAGATTCTTGAGCCTATCTACGGGACGACGAGTCCGGATGAGCGGGATGGCGCCACAGCTGCAACGATTGCGCTCGCCGTTGCATCCGGTGTCCAGATCCTTCGGGTTCATAATGTGCCACTTGCGGTTGAGGTAGCGCTTACTGTCAAGGCTATCGTGCCCATGGACGATGGCGAAGAAACAGACAGGACTTGAACCAAGAGGATTCCGGTGGGTGATCAAGGATCGCCTTGCGGTGTCTGATCGCATCGGGGGGTACGGGTTCCAGCACCGCAGGGTTCGCCGCGAGGAAGAGATCATTTGGCTCAAGGATCACGGGGTCAATTCGATCATGAGTCTCCTTGGATCGAATCAGAACTTGTTCGCCTACACAGGTGCAGGGCTTTCATTTACCTCGCACGAGGTACCTGATGACCTCGAGCCCGAGGATGCCGAGCCGGTGTTCAAAGTGCTCGCTGAGGCCCTCGCGCCCGAAGATGCCATCGTGCTTGTCCACCGCGACACGATCGATGACACGCTCGGAGGTCTTCTCGCCGGCTATCTCATCTACTGTGGCATGCTCGATGACCCGATCGTCGCCACAGACGTGATCCAGCGCATTCTGGGCCGTGCGATCGGTCCCGAAGGTCGACGACTCATCCCAGGGGCCCAGTGACGACTGCATACGTCGGCATCGGGTCGAACATCGGTGATCGGTTCGGCCATCTCACCGATGCGGTTCGTCGACTGGCGAAGCTCGGGGTCATCTCTGTGGGTTCCCCGGTCTATGAGACCGCTCCGGTGGGCGGCCCTGACCAGGATCATTACCTCAACGCTGTCGTTGGCCTCGATACCGAGATCGCTCCACGCGAGCTTCTCGAACATCTTCTCGAGATCGAGCGGATCACTGGGCGTATTCGTGATGAGCGGTGGGGGCCACGGACCCTCGATCTGGACATCCTCACGTACGGTGACGAGATCATTGTTGAGCCCGGCCTCACCGTCCCTCACCCTGAGATGCGAAATCGAAGATTCGTGCTCACGCCACTGACAGATGTGGCACCCGGCCTCTCTGGTCGCGATGGACCGTACGCGGATTCGCTCAGCGATGTTGCGCACCAGCGGATCAGGCGCATCACGGGGCCGTACGATGTTCAGGCTGAACGTTGGATGACCGGTATCGAGGAGGCCACCGAGCTCACAGGTGACGGGGACACCCTGTGGGTCGGTACCTCCAAGGATTGGTCGAATCCAACGGGGGACATGTTCGGCGCTTTCCTGTCCACTGTTGTCCTGCGATCGGTCGCGGCTGTCACTGAGGGTCATCAGCCTTCGTCGCTCACATACAGGTTCGTGCACGGCATTCCCCATGGTTCTGATATCGATGTTGCGGCTGTCAAGGTGAGGGAAACACAGAGATCTGCCGACTACGTCGTGTCGCTGACCGTCGACGGTGTGATCATGGGCAGGGCGTCGGTGATGACGATCGCGGATCCCAGGGTCGTGACGATCGCACCTCCATTTCCACATGTTGTCCCGATCTCCCAGTGCACGCCTGTTGATGAGCTCTTTGAACCCATCGGCCGCCTTGTGGGCGAATCCGTGCGAAGCTGGCGTCCTCTTGAGCGGTGGGACATCCCTGATCTTGTAAGTGGTAAGAGCGACCTCTTCCGTGCCTGGAGCCCGAATGTCACGCTTGGCACCGATGACCCGTTCCTGCGGGCTGCAGCGATCCTGATGCCGATAGATGGCCTGATCTGGACTTCCGCAATGCATCGTCTCGGATATCTCGGAACGAGCGAGATCGTGGTCACTCCGACCCTGGACTTCTCCGGTCGTTTCCCTGACCTGTCCGTTGACCCTGGTTGGCACCTTGGCGAGGTGGCGGTCGATCACATGACGGATCGTTCGATTGCCGGAACGATCCGTGTATGGGCCGACGATGGCACGTACGTTTCCGTCGGAACCTCTCACAACCTCGTTGTCCCAGGAGACGACTTGATCGAGCGGTGATGAGTTCCAGAACGTTCGCGGTGCTCTCTTCCAGAATCCAGATACCAGATACCAGATTCTGGCATCTGGATTCTGGCATCTGGCATCTGACTTTGGTTACTCTTCCTGGGAGGACCGATACCCCTATGGATCGGAGCCGTATGAACATCGCTATCCACGGACCAGGCCGCGCAGGCGGTGCACTCGCCATTGCAGCATCTGGCGCAGGCCATACGATCGTATCCATCCAAGGCCGCAACGCCGAAGCGGTAGCTCGCCTCTCCTCATACGTCGAGATCCGAGACGGAACACCCGACCTTGTGATCATCGCGGTCGCCGACGACGCCATCGGCATCGTTGCGGCAGATATCGTGGTGCACGGACCGGTGGCTCCCACGGTGCACGTCTCCGGGGCAGTGCCCGTATCTGCGCTCGACCCAATCAGCGAAACCGGTGTCCAGGTCGGTTCACTCCACCCTCTTCAGTCGCTCCCCGACCCACAACGAGGCGCTGCCCGTCTGCACGGCGCCTGGATGGCCGTCACAGCCGAAGAACCACTCCGGACTCTGCTCGACGACTTCGCAGTTTCTCTTGGATGTCGACCATTCGATCTCAACGATGACGTGAAGCCGCTCTATCACGCCGGTGCTGCTGCCGCTGCGAACTACACCCTGACGACGCTCGACCTTGCTCTTGCCCTTTTTGAAGCTGCAGGGGTGCCGTTTGAAGCTGCCCACCCGCTCGTCGACACGATCGTGGCCAACGCTTTCGAAATGGGTCCGGCTGAGGCTTTGACGGGGCCGGTCGCTCGAGGGGATGCAGAAACCGTTGCTCGCCAGATCGCAGCGATACGAGAGCATGTCCCTCAGGCCGAGGAGGTCTTCATTGATCTTGCCCGTGCCACGGCAGCGATTGCCGGGACATCGATCATTATCGATGAGGCGCTTCGATGAAGATCGTCCACACGTTCGACGATGTCCGCTCGGTGTCGGTCGGCAGCGTGGGCCTCGTGCCGACAATGGGGTTCCTCCATGAGGGGCATCTGAGCCTCGTCGGGGCAGCGAACGAACAGAACGACACGGTTGTCGTGAGCGTCTTTGTGAACCCCCTGCAGTTCAACGACGTCTCGGATCATGATGCATATCCGCGAGACCTCGACAGGGATGCCGCTCTCGCCGAAGGAGCGGGTGCGGATGTGTTGTTTGCCCCTGACGTCTCCCACATGTATCCGTCCGAACAGCGAGCGACCGTTACGGTCGCACATGTCGCCGAGGGCATGGAGGGTGCCCACAGACCCGGCCACTTCGTCGGGGTTGCAACGGTTGTGGCGAAACTACTTGCGGGGGTGCGCCCCGACAATGCCTATTTCGGGAGGAAGGACGCCCAACAGCTCGCCGTTGTGACCACGATGGCTCGGGATCTGTCCTTTCCGACCTGTATCGGCGGTCTTACGACCGTTCGGGAGTCAGACGGCCTTGCACTCGCGAGCAGAAACGTGCGCCTCGACCCCGACCTGCGCGAAAGCGCGCTCAAGCTCAGCGAGGCGCTGTTCGATGCCGCGGATGCCTTTGAAGCGGGACAACGCAGCGCCGAGGCGCTGATTCGCATCGCAGTGGAACGTCTTGCCGCCGGCAGGGACCTGCACGTTGACTACGTCGAGGTTGCCCGGGCTGTCGATGCAGGTTCAATTGCAACGATCGATACAGAGTCCTTCCTTGCCCTTGCGGCCCGTGTCGGTGATGTGAGGCTCATCGACAATGTTCATCTTGATCCGGATACCGGTGCCGCAGATCGAGGTACGCGGCTCACTACACCGAGCATCCTGTACGGAGGTTCCTGATGCTGCTCACCGTCGATGTTGGGAATACTCAGGTGGCGCTGGGAATGTTCGACCACGAAGAGCTCGTTGGGCATTGGCGTATGTCGACGAATGCAGAAGCAACCTTCGACGAAGCCCGATGGCTGCTTGTCGGGATCCTCGGCGCGGACGGGTTCACCCAGAGTGACATCCGAGGAGTTGCCATCTCAAGTGTGGTGCCGGCAATGACGGCAGCGCTACGGCGAGTTGCGCCACATCTCACCTCCGGAAGGATCGTGGTCGTTGAGCCGGGTGTGAAGACCGGTATGTCGATCGAGATCGACAATCCTCGAGAGGTGGGCGCTGATCGCATCGTCAACTCCCTGGCGGCGAGGGAGAGATACGGGTTCCCTGTCGTGGTTGTCGACTTCGGAACGTCCACGAACTTCGATGTGGTCGGTACCGAAGGCTCATACATCGGCGGCGCCATCGCCCCGGGCCTTGAGATATCTGCAGACGCCCTCATATCTCACACGGCGGCACTCCGCAAGGTCGAGTTCTCGCCTCCCCGATCCGTGATCGGGAAGGGAACGGTTGAAGCGATCCAGTCCGGTGGTCTGTACGGGCATGCCGGGCTCGTGGACGGCATCATGGAACGGATCGCGGCTGAGTTCGATGAACCGGTCACAAGGGTGGCAACCGGCGGCTTGGCATCTACCATCGTCCCCCACTGCTCAAGTGTTGAGACGATCGATCCGTATCTCACGCTCGAGGGCTTGCGCATTATCTTCGAACGCAACCAGGACGTTGAATGACAGACGACGCTGAACCCGATTACCGACCCTCGGATGACTCCGATTCACTCGAGTCGAACCCGCTGACGCGCGAACGCCTTGTGAAATATCGCAAGGTGATGGACCAGGGCGGGTTCCCGTACTCCTTCAAACGCACCGACACGGCTGTCGGGCTCGCTGAGCGCTTCCCCGACCTCGAACCAGGAACATCGACGGGGGAGATGGTGACCGTTGCGGGTCGGCTCATGAACACCCGCGAGATGGGCAAGCTCATCTTCGCCCCCGTTGCGGACGTCTCAGGCACGTTGCAGCTGTTCGTGGACAAGGCCACGCTCGGCGAAGAGGCCTTTGCAGACTTCCGCGCTCTTGACGCTGGCGACTGGATCGGGGCCACGGGTGAGGTGATCGCTACCAAGCGCGGCGAACTGAGCGTCAGGATCTCCCGATTCGAGCTCCTCCAGAAGAGCCTTCGACCGCTTCCGGACAAGTGGCACGGGCTCAAGGATGTCGAGCAAAGAAGCCGAAGACGATATCTCGATCTGCTCGCAAACAGAGACGCCAGAAAGGTTGCCCTTACCAGAGCCAGGATCGTCAGCGAGCTGCGAAGCCAGTTCGAGCGGCGTGGGTATGTCGAGGTTGAAACGCCCGTCCTGCTTCCTGAGGCAACCGGTGCCACAGCGAAGCCGTTCGCGACGAGCCACAACGCTCTCGACATGAACATGTACTTGCGCATTGCCACCGAGTTGTACCTGAAGCGGCTTGTGGTCGGTGGCATTGAGAAGGTTTTTGAGATCGGGAGGATCTTTCGTAACGAAGGCATCGATTCGACGCACAACCCCGAGTTCACGATGCTCGAGTCATATGAAGCGTTTGCCGACTACAACGACATCATGGTGCTTGTCGAGGAGATCTTTGCCGCATGTGCGATCACGGCGACCGGCGGCACGGAGATCACGTACGACGGCAGGGCGATCGACCTGTCCGGCCCGTATCGACGTGCCACGATGCTGGAACTCGTCCGGGAAGCCGCGGGCAAGGACATCGATTACGACACATCGGTCGTGGATCTGCGGTCACTTGTGCGGATGCATGGAATCGATCCGGAAGATCACTGGGGCTCCGGAAGACTGATCGAGGCGTTGTTCGATGAGCTTGTCGAAGACACGATCTGGGAGCCGACATATGTCACGGAGCACCCGATCGAGACCTCTCCACTTGCACGCGTGCACAGGGACAAGCCCCACGTCACCGAGCGCTTTGAGCTGTTCATCGCAGGCGATGAGTACGCCAACGCATTTTCAGAGCTCAACGACCCATTCGATCAGCGAGTTCGCTTCGAGTCCCAGGCCGAGGCAAAGGCAGCCGGCGACGAGGACGCGCATCCGATAGATGAGGACTACATCTTGGCCCTCGAGTACGGGTTGCCGCCGACGGGTGGACTCGGCATCGGCGTCGATCGGCTCGTGATGCTGCTCACAGACAAACACCACATCAGGGAAGTGATCCTGTTCCCGACGATGCGACCCGAAGCGAAGGAGGAGTCGTGACAGACATCGGATCAACGATTCTCAACGATATCACGGAGAGCCTTGAGATCCCCGAAGACGGTGTTCTGTCGAAGGTCCTGTATCGAGATGACGACATTCGCGTCGTGGGCTTCGCGTTCGACAGCGGGCAGGAACTCACCGAACACACCGCAGCGGTCCCTGTGGTCATCCAGGTTGTCTCAGGTCGCTTCCAGTTCACCGCAGGCGATGAAACGACCGAGATCGGCCCCGAATCGTGGACCCACCTCGAGGGTTCGGTTCCTCACTCGTTGGTTGCGCTTGAGCCCTCCAGGCTGCTGCTGACACTGCTCAGGGCCTGACCAGTCAGCTCTTCAGCCGAAGCTTGATGCCTGAAAGCCTTGCTACGCCGCGACACCACCGGAAGCGACCACTCGCCAGACCTCGTCGAATGAGCCTGCGACATCGACGAGGAGGCCGTCCTCAAG